>CAJWIA010000205.1 GCA_913040765.1 uncultured Anaerolineales bacterium
AACGCGCGACAAACGCTATGTTGGCTATCCGAGTTTCCATAGTATATACTGAATGCACTTACTGGGTAGTTGTGGAATTTTAGCCTTACAATCAATCATGTGATAAGCGCTATAATGACGGTGCAAATGTTCCTATAGGTGAATTTATGAATTTTGATGACCAGGTAGTGTTGATTACAGGAGCATCACGCGGTATAGGGCGGTCTGTGGCACAAGCTTTCTCGAAAGCAGGTGCCAGTGTAGCTGTACATTATAACAATGGCAAACTGGCAGCTCAGGATACATTTAAAACTCTAAATAGAGGCAACCACAGTATATTTCAGGCAGACATTTCTCAACCAAATGAGGCTAAAATATTGGTGTCTGATGTAATCAGTAAAATGGGTGCTATTGATGTCTTGGTCAACAATGCTGGTATTTTTGAAAATCATGCAGTACCTGGCACTAATTACAAAGAGTGGCAGCAGAGTTGGCAGCGTGCTCTGGGTGTTAATCTCATTGGCGCAGCCAATATTACTTTTTGTGTTGTAGAACATATGATGCAGAGAAATAGAGGAAAGATAGTCAATGTTTCCTCTAGAGGTGCGTTTAGAGGAGAGCCGGAAGCTCCTGCTTATGGAGCCAGTAAAGCTGGCTTAAATTCATTTAGTCAGTCTATGGCCCAATCATTGGCTCCGCACAACATATTCGTATATGTCGTAGCTCCTGGGTTTGTACAAACTGAGATGGTTGCTGAGTTGCTATCCGGTCCAGATGGTGAATCTATTCAGAAACAAAGTCCATTGGGGAGAGTAGCAACTACAGATGAGGTTGCGAATACAGTGTTATTTCTTGCATCTGAAGGTACAGATTACCTCACGGGATGTATAGTGGATGTCAATGGAGCCTCCTACCTGCGTACTTAGTATTTCAACATAATCTACCTGGCCTCTTCATGTGGCGTAACTATAAGAAATTACCTGTTTCAATCCGATTATCCAATGTGTATAGTGTAATAACATGGTGCGCATTATTGTTGATAACAATATGGTATTTGCATGCTGAGGTATATACAGTCTATGGTCCCTTTCTGAAATTACGTGATTGGGGGCCATCGCCAACTTGGGCAATAATTGTCCAACAAAATCGTTGGTTGGTGCGTATATTAGCAGTCACAAGCATAGTGGCATTATCCATATTGGAGATAAGGCTTGCAATTGTAAGTAGTATTCTGCAGAAAACAGTCAATAAACGGATCAAGTTGTTCGTTTTGTTAGCGGGATTGGGATTGATGTCTGGTGTTGATTTTATCTTACCCGGGTATTTGCGAGCTACTGATGACGCAGAATCTTATACTACTATTTCGTGGCTGATTCGGGACATTATTGCACAAGGTCAGTTGCCAATTTGGTCCAACTGGGGCGACATGGGTTTTCCCTTAATGCAGTTCTACAGCCCTATGTATTACACAGCGATAGCTCTAATAAGTTTCATTACTAACAATATTTGGAGCGCAGCAAAGATCCTACATCTTGTCTTGCATGTCATGTCAGTACTGGTGGTTTTTCTTTATGTGCATAATCTTACTAAATCCAGATATGCTGGATTGGTTGCTAGTTTCGCTGTGGGATTTACCTTCTATCGTTACCATGTTTTTTTCTATCTTGGTGCTTTAAATATGGCACCCACGTTTGTTATATGGCCACTTCAGCTCTATCTTATAGATAAATTCTTAGTTGTGAGTAATAAGCGTTATGTTGGTGCTATTTTGGCTCTCGCAAGTGCTTTGGGTCTTGTTTGTCATGCATATTTTGGTGGGTATGGTGGATTGTTTGCTGCAATTTATGGGTTGATACGTGTGCTTACATTTGTACCAAACCCAACTACTTGGCGTACTCAACTAGGGTTAATTGCCCAGTTGTATGTTTGGTTAGGTGCAGGTGTAATGGCATCTTTATTCTATACCTTACCTGCTTTGTTAGAGAGTAATCTATCTGTTGTTCAGGCGTGGGTAGGTGCAGACTTTCTTTTACCTCCAATGAGTGTGACGGATGTATTAACATTTGAAGGCAGTCAGGGTGGTAGTGGGTGGTGGGGCGGATATTTGGGTGTTAGTGTAATGTCCATATCATTCATTGGATATATTTGGACAGTTTTACGCGGGAGGGTTTTTGTTGTAGCACCGTTTGCGTTATTGTTGTCAGCCTGTTTTCTTGCTATTGGTCCATACTATCTTGATTTTCCTGCGATTTTCAGGAGTGTACCAGGCGGTAGTGTAGTGTTTTTATTTCATTCTCCAGGCGATTATCTTGTGTATGTGGTAATAATGAGTTCTGTAGGGGTGGGTGTATGTATGGCGGAGATACAACGCTACCTGGTTGAAAATAATAGTGGTAAATATACAGGACGACTTTTTTCTAGCACTGGCTCGATTAGAAGCGAATGGATTGTTTTTTTCCTCTGTGGATTAATAGCTTTAGATATGTTTCGATATAGTTTGTTTGTCAACTATATGATTCCTGAGACTCCAAATGGAAGTCCAGCCAACAGAGTATCAGTACATAAATGGCTGAATGACAACAAAACTGATATAGATGGTCGTGTGCTCGATATAGATCAAAGTGATATTGTTTGGCATATTCCCATGATCGCCAATTTGCCTACATATGTCTCTGATGGTAATTCATCAATATATTCAGCAGCCTTTGTAGTTAGTCTCAGAAGATTTGATCCCAGGCATCTGTTTGATGAGGGCAGCAATCTTATGAGTATTGCCAATACAAGTCTAGTCATTGTGGACGCTCCTTCAGTATTGGATATGTATCCTGGAGCTATAAATGTCAGTGATGAGGCAGTGATAATACCTACAGATAGAAACCTGGTAATGCTGGCCAGCCGCAGGGTAGAGGTGGTTCATTTGGACACAGAATTTAGGGAACTCGAACAAGCTTCTATGTTGACTGAGACTCCCTATTCAAATTTAGCTAATGAGATTGGGATTGATCATGCTAAAGGGACATCTGAATTCTTACCGGTTATGGATGAGTCACCGCTGTTAAAAAACATAATATCTGCAGCACCATTAGTTGTGGATGTCGTCGAGCATCATATGGGATCTCAGTATGTACGCATAGAATATAATATGTCCACACCAGCTTATTTGCAATTAAGCTACTCATATTATCCATACTTGAGAGTGTTAATTGATGGTAAACCTGTTAAGACATT
>CAJWIA010000206.1 GCA_913040765.1 uncultured Anaerolineales bacterium
ACGCTTGCCTAAAACAACGAGTAATGCGCCAAATCCAACACACATGTATATCCAGGGGGAGCCAATAGGACCTTGCTCAACGTCAATTAGTGTGGCTCCAGCGGCGACACGTAATGCGAATCCTAATGATATTAGTAATACGTCTAATATAACTATGTGTTTGAGCCAGATTGAATACAATATGTTTTGGAGCCAATAGATTAGAAGTATGGTCCCAAACCAAGAGTTTAGTAGAAACGATAACGGAAGAGCTACTAATGGGAGAAGTATTGCCATGCCTACTGCTATTTGCTTTGTTAGTTGTCCGGACGGTAGTGGTCTGAGTTGTTTGGTGGGGTGCAGCTTGTCTTGTTCCAGGTCGAGAATGTCATTTGTTATATAAACTGCCCCACTAATTAGGGTTAATAAAATAAAGCCATATAGAGTTTTACTCAAGTAGGGAATTACAAACAGCTTCCTGTCAAATATTAGAGCTGCAAACAGAAACATGTTTTTGACCCATTGTCGCGGTCTGGTCGAATACAATATTAGACGTAGATGATTCATAATCATATTATATATCGAATAGCTTGATGATAAAATTATGTGTATGACGAAGATGCGATTGGATTTATTGATCATGAAGCGGAGATTGGTCGAATCGGGATCAAAAGCTAAGGGAGTTATTATGGCCGGCCAAGTTATAGTGGACGGCTCTATGATAGATAAGGCTGGTACTATGGTTCCAGTTGATAGTAAGATCGAAATTAATAAACGCATGCGATACGTCAGCCGGGGTGGAATTAAGCTTGAAGCTGGTCTGGCGACATGGGGATTATCTGTTAGCAACACTTTGTGCGCTGATGTGGGCATATCAACGGGTGGTTTTACCGATTGTCTGCTACAGCATGGAGCGACCAGAGTGTATGGCATCGATGTGGGTAAAGGAGTAGTACATTGGAAACTCAGGCAAGATGATAGAGTGATCTTGCTAGAAAATACAAACGCGAGATATCTAGATAAATTACCTGAGGAACCGAGCATTGTAGTTATAGATGTGTCATTTATATCTCTTAGACTTTTGTTGGACAAGGTGGAAAGATGGCTAAATCATGAAGGTGGATATATACTGGCGCTCATAAAGCCGCAGTTTGAGGCTGAAAGAAAAGATGTTGGTAAGGGTGGAGTGGTTCGATCAGAAGAGATACATCGACAAGTACTAAAGAGAATATTGGACTACTCTATTGGTATAGGCCTGAAACCTTTAGGTTTGATAAAGAGTCCATTAGTGGGCGCGGCAGGTAACGTAGAATTTCTAGCCTATTTATCAAATAGAAGTGATGAGATAGGAATAGATTCGGATAAACTGATTGGTATTACTATGGATGACACTGATGGTTCAACAAAATAGTATACGAAACTTTTGTATTATAGCTCATATTGACCATGGTAAATCGACACTGGCAGATAGATTGTTGCAGCTTACCGGGACCATTTCTGAACGGGATATGCATGCCCAAGTACTAGATGGTATGGAGCTCGAAAGAGAAAGAGGAGTGACTATTAAGGCGTCCGCCGTGCGAATGAAATATGTAAATAGTGATAGCAGGGAATATGAATTAAATCTAATTGATACGCCAGGACATGTTGATTTTTCGTACGAGGTGAGCAGGGCTTTGGCAGCATGCGAAGGCGCTCTGTTAGTTGTTGATGCTAGCCAAGGGATTGAAGCCCAGACGCTCGCCAACTTGTATCTGGCACTAGAAACAGATCTCGATATTATTCCGGTGGTAAACAAGATTGATCTTGATGGGGCGAGAACGCAAGAAATTATGGCGGATATTGGCGAGCTTCTAGGGGTGCCTCAGGATGAAATTTTGATTGTGTCTGCGAAGACCGGCGCTAATGTTGAGGGAGTGCTTGACGCTATTGTCAGTCACATAAGGCCACCTGCAGTAGGTGCATCAGAATGCAGCAGAGGTTTAGTGTTTGATTCGCACTATGATCCGTACAAGGGTGTGGTCATTTATGTGCGCATGGAGAGTGGTGAGGTTACAGTAAACGATAAACTTCGTTTAATACAGGGCGAAGTTAGTTTTGAGCCACTCGAAGTCGGGGTTTTTTCGCCGGAAATGACCTCTACTGATAGATTGAGAGAGGGTCAGGTAGGATATGTGGCGACCGGAATTAAGAGTGTTAGTCAGTGTAGAGTCGGAGACACTATAGGGGTAGAAAGCGGAATAACGATAGAGCCATTGGCTGGATATAGGCCAGTTAAACCAATGGTATATGCAGGCTTTTTCCCAGTGGAAGGAGATGACTATCAAGTATTAAAAGATGCAGTGGAAAAGTTGCAGCTAAACGATGCGGCTCTTGTGTACAAACCTGAGTCGTCGCATGCGCTTAATTTCGGTTTTAGATGTGGGTTCCTCGGTATGTTTCATATGGAAATTGTTCAGGAAAGACTTGAGAGAGAGTATGATTTAGATATTATCGCTACCGCTCCTTCAGTAGAATACGAGGTTGAAACTGAAAACGGGGATGTTGTCAAAGTAAAGTCGCCAGCTGGACTTCCGGACGAAGGTAAGATTCAGGAAATTCGGGAACCGTGGATGATCGTTAACTTATACCTGCCAGCAACATATTATGGAGTCGTGATGGAATTGGTTACAAAACGAAGGGGTGTGTTTGTTGAAGAGCAACACAGTGGTGGAGGACGTCTTGTGCTCGTGTTTAGAATGCCGTTAGCTGAACTGATAGTTGATTTCTTTGACAAGTTAAAGTCAAGTACACGCGGATATGGATCTCTGGATTATCAGTTTGATTGTTATCGGGCTGGTGATCTTGTAAAATTGGCAATACTAGTTAATGAGCAGCCAGTAGATGCACTAGCAATGATTGTTCATCGTGATGACGCGTATAGTACTGGGCAGCGGCTTATAACTAAACTGAAAAAACTCATACCGCGTCAGCTGTACCCAGTTGCCATACAGGCAGCCGCTGGAGGTCGTATTATTTCAAGGGCTAATGTAAGAGCGTTGCGCAAGGACGTTTTGGCGAAATGCTATGGAGGTGACATAACTCGTAAAAAGAAACTGTTATCCCGTCAAAAAGAAGGTCGAAAACGACTAAAGATGGTTGGTAATGTAGAGATTCCACAAGATGCATTTATGGCAGTGCTACGAGTAAGAGATTGACAATGGATAAAAGGA
>CAJWIA010000207.1 GCA_913040765.1 uncultured Anaerolineales bacterium
CATCGCCTGATATGGAATGCTTAAGGCATGATGCAGCCACTGCAAACTCTAAAGCCTGTTGGTCCGACATTGCCATTTGCAAACCGTATATCAGTCCCGCCGCAAAAGAGTCGCCTCCACCCACCCTATCTACTATATCAGTAATATCATAATGTCTGCTCACTAGGAACTCATCTCCATTGTACATACAGGCAGACCAACCATTATGACTTGCACTAAAACTTTGTCTAAGGGTTATTGCTTGGTATTTAAGATTAGGGAAACTTGCAAACACTGCTTTTGCCAAAGCCTCATATTTCTCCATATTCAATTTTCCAGAATGCACAGATTTTTCCCAATCATCATTAGATACAGTGATGCCCAATGATTTTTGACAATCCTCTTCATTAGCAATGCCAACATCTACAAATTTCACGATTTCTTGCATAACTTCTGGAGCATTCTTACCATACTTCCACAATTTCTTGCGAAAATTGTAGTCACAAGATATGGTCACACCTGATGCCTTAGCATACTTACATGCTTCCAAAGAAATTTCAGCAGCAGATTCACTTAAAGCTGGGGTAATTCCGGTGATATGAAACCAACCAACATCAGCAAAAATACTATCCCAATTAAAGCTATCTGCAAGTGCAACGCTAATAGAAGAATTTTCCCTATCATAAACCACGTTAGATGAACGCTGATTTGCGCCAGATTCTAAGAAATATATTCCAATGCGGTCACCTTGAAGTTGTATTAGTGATGTATCTACGTCACGACTCTTCAGGTACCTGAGAGCAGCTTCGCCAATAGCATTATCTGGCAGTATTGTTACAAACGACACATGCGAACCAAAATTAGCCAGTGAAACTGCAACATTGGCTTCTCCGCCCCCAAATGTCGCTTCTAGATTAGGTGATTGAAAAAATCTCTCAAAGCCCGGAGGTTTCAATCTAAGCATAATTTCGCCCAAGGTTACTATACGTTGACCCATAACTATTTACCTCGTATACGGTCTACAAGTTGCACTGCCTCACGTACCAGAGACTCAATTGTATCAAATTCGCCACTGGAAATTTGATCTTTCTTAACTAGCCAACTTCCCCCACAGGCCACAACATTAGGTAAAGAAAGATACTCTTCTAGGTTACCTAGGGTAATGCCTCCAGTAGGCACAAATTTTATGCTTCCATACGGCCCACTAATAGCTTTAAGTGTCTTGACCCCACCAGCCGCTTCAGCCGGAAAAAATTTCAGTACATTCAATTTTCTATTGATAGCAGCATTAATATCTGTTGGAGTCATCACGCCAGGTATAACAGGAATTCTTTGACCCAAACACCAGTCCACTAAATCACCGTCAAAACCAGGTGTTACAACAAAGCTTGCACCTGCATCAACAGCTGTTTCAGCATCTGACTTTGTTAATACAGTGCCGGCTCCTACAAGTATTCCCGGATGCGAATTACATAGATTTCTAATTGCACTAGCTGCAGCTGCTGTCCTGAAGGTAATTTCAGCACATGGCAAACCCCCTCCAATTAATGCATCTCCCAATCCACCAACATCCGAAGCATTCTCGATAGCAACTACTGGAACTACTCCCATTGCACTGATTTTCTCAATAATCTTATCCATGGTTATTATTTCCCAATGCCAACCACATTAGTTGCGCACATAGTATCAATGTAAAGATACCAGTTAATTTATATCATGCAACATTTCTTATATTTCTTACCACTACCGCATGGGCAAGGATCATTACGATTAACCGAATTTACACGCCTAACCCATTCCATTTTCTCTCTTTCGATCCAAGTCATTACATCCGAAGCAGGTCTATTATTTTTCAACAGAGCTGCCATATAATCCATTGACATATTTATACCAGTAAAAAATCGTTTATAACCAGCACACAGGCAGTTAAGTCCAGCTTCACCTTCTGGAGTCAGAATAAATCGGTTTTTAGGGCAACCACCGTTACATACAAATCGAACTTCGCATTCCAGACAATATGTGGGCAAATCATCACGCTTTGCTAACCCAAACTGTTTCTGCTGAGGCGAAGAGACCAGGTCGATTATATTACCATCCATCAGGTTTCCTAACAGATGATCTTGCTCAACAAAGTGATCACAGGAATACAGATCTCCATTATGTTCCATCGCTAAAGCACTGCCACAAGTTTCTTCAAACACACACAGACCGGGTCTCATTCCTGACCACGCGGCAAGAGCCACATCAAAGATTTGAACAAAGACTGTGCCCACGTCACGAGCAATCCATTCATCATAAATTGTTAGTAGAAATTCACCGTAGTCCTCAGGCTGCACAGAGCGTTCACTTACCTTCGAATGATCAGGGTCACAAACATTCATCTTTTCCACAATGGGGATGAATTGTATATATTTAGCATCTATAGTGTCTCGCAAAAATTTGTATACAGTCATTGGATGTTTGCTATTAACAGAATGGACGGTAGTTAGAATGTTGTAATCTACGTCATATCTCTGCACATAGTCAATACCCCTCAAAACGTCATCGAAAGTGCCATCTCCGCCTTTGTCCACCCGATAAGCATCGTGTAATTCAATAGGGCCATCAAGACTAATGCCGAGCAAAAACTCATTATCTCTAAAGAATCTGCACCATTCATCATCTATGAGTACACCGTTTGTCTGAAACGCATTGGTGACGCGCATATCTGGACGAGAATATTTCTTTTGAAACTCGATTGCTTGCCTAAAGTAATCAATGCCCATAAGTGTAGGTTCACCACCCTGCCATGAAAACACCACTTCAGGGCCAGCTTGAGCATCTATATACTCTCTAACAAATTTCTCCAGGACATGCTTCTCCATACGAAACGAGGAATTCGCATACAGATCTTCTTTCCTCAGGTAATAACAATACTTACAATCCAAATTACATATTGCTCCCCGAGGTTTGAGCATCACATTAAATGGATCCACGGTTACTAAATCGGGGACTTCTGATCCAACAATCATAGAGAGTTGTACATATCTATATTTCTCTTTCAAGCAAATGCCGAGCTTGGGGACCCAGGGTGTCATCTACCTCGTCCATAGACATCAGCAATCTATGCTTGCATTCGTCAATCACTCCAACACATTCGCTACGATCAATCAAGTTGTCCATTTCATAC
>CAJWIA010000208.1 GCA_913040765.1 uncultured Anaerolineales bacterium
TTCGCTTCGATTACTTCCGAAGGGAAGATAAAGTCAAAGAGAATCTTCCAGGCTGGGAAAGGCTCAGCAAAATTGATCACAACTGTATAGTCATCAGGTGTGTCAATTGAACCGATTTTGTCATAACCCATTCTAGTGATCGGGGTATTGTCTGGGTTCATGATGGCATCCCAGGTTGCCTTAACATCGGCAGAAGTTACATCACTACCGTCATGGAATTTGATTCCTTCCCTCAGGTTATAAGTAACGGAACTACCATCAGCAGCTACCAGTCCGTTGTCCACAGAAGGCACCTCTAGTGCCAATTCACCGACCCATGCTCCAGGTTGGTCAGAGAACAACAAACCACGCTGAGATGTCTTTGAAGCCTCAAGCGAGTTACCACCCTGCGTGTACATGACGTTCAAGAACTCTAGCTCCTGATTCATGCCGAGACGAACTGAGTCTCGCGCAGATGTAACCGATTCAGTACCGCTGGAGGGTGTCCAGACAACATTGGGTGGAAATGCATCTTCAGAAGCAACATCTTCACCAGTGATTTGGAATACAGCTAGTGCTTCGCCAGTAGCGCAGTCACCCTTGTCTGTGCCTTTGTCAGCACAGCTGAGTTTACCTGTAATTCCGGCAAAGTTACGTGTAGCTGTAATTGCATCACGGAGTGCTTGGCGACCAACTCTAAGTGAACCGTCGGCGTTAACAAGTGCTACCTGTTCAATGGCGTCCATGAGAATATGGGTACCATCATAGGCATGTTCGCCGAATGGTCCTGGAGGTGGTTCTCCAGCATGATCTAAGTATTTAGCCTGATAAGCGTCTGCTGCAGCACCACTTAGAAATGGTCCAGACAGATACATACCGACAGATGCGTCACCTGCAGAGGGTGGGAATGGAGCTACAAGTAAGCCATCAGCTCCAAAGAGAGTTGTATTCTCTAATCCAGGAACCTCTGCTGATTGTGCCGCGATGAAATCACCTTCTGGTTGGAAGATGGGGAAGAACATTACATCGGGCGCATCAGCTGCTACTGTAGTAAGCACTGGGCGCATATCAGTATCGCCCTTATTGACTGCCTCGAACGCAGTTACTGTGCCACCTAGTTCTGCAAACACATCGACAAATACTTGAGCTAATCCTTGTGTATAAGGATCACCATCATGTATGGCCGCAGCTGTAGTCGCACCAAGTTCATTGATTGCAAACTGAGCTGCCATACGACCCTGGAATTTATCATTATGGGCAGTACGGTAGTAACCAGGTTGCCAAGTTTCACTTGGGTTGGTTAAGGCTGGAGATGTGTTGCTCGGTGATATTATTGACAAACCAGCGCTACTGATAGCAGACATAGCTGCTGTCATTGCTCCAGAACAGGTGGTACCTATCACACCCACAATGCTTGGGTCAGCTGCCACTTTCTGGGCGGCAGTTTGTCCACCTTCAGCACTACACCCAGTGTCCTCGCCAGTTATAGTGATGTCATGACCATGTATCTGGCCACGTTCCTTGACTGCGATTTCCATGGCATTGCTAGCTGCTGTACCATACACTGCTGCGCCACCAGTGGTAGGCAACATAAACGCTAGGTGTATAGGGTCACCAGCGGCAATATCAACGAATCCTATTGCGTCTTCAGTCGGTTTTTCTACTTCCACAATTTTTTCAACTTCTACTTCTACAACTTTCTCTACTTCAACTTCTACTTCTTCTTTCACTACCTGCGTAACAACAACTTCTTTTTCTACCTCAACCACTTCTGGTTGACAGGCAGTTACTAAAAGTGCAAGTAGTAGTAGAGAGATCAATATATTAGATTTGAATCTAAACATAGAAACTTCCTCCTTTTCTCCTACACTGTATACTATTGTCTTAATTGAAACGAAAAACCTGGACGTCTATTATACCCCAAAAATAGGCTAAATTTTAAATTTTCCTAGACAGATGATGGATCAAAACCAGAGCAAACCCATATTATTACCTTGAAAGCACAAATATTGAGGTTATCCCTAGTCCTAAACCAACCAATTTAGTAATGGTAACAGGTTCACGGAATACAATAAACGCTAGAATCACTACCACTACAGTTTCCAATGATATTATGGGAAAGATTACGCTGCCTTGGCCACCTGATTTAATGGCATAAGCTACTGCGGTCATAGCAGCTCCGCCGAAAACACCGCCTAATGCAGCTGCTATCGACATTCGATTGGATAACACAAATGGTTGCTTTAGTATGAAATAAGTCACAAGAGTGAATAAAAACATAAATAGTGCATCAATCACCAAAAAGCTCGGTATATCCACTTTGTTTTCTAGTCCCATTTGCCAAAAGAATTTCATTAATCCTCCGCACACGAGTGCAAAGATTGCTAGATTAATTGGCGTGATCATATTGTCTCCATTTCTAAATAAGTTTTGTGGTTTTCATCTTGTGTCAGATGAATACAGTTGGCGCGGTTGTATGTTCAAAGCTACTACAATCAGTATGTTGCCTATTATGGTGTATACGGCAATCATTAAACAGGCGATATCTATGGTGAATCCGTTATCAAGGAGTAGACCGATTATTACTGGACCTATCGCTGAAGCCAACACGGATATTGCCATCATAAGACTTTTGACTGAGCCTAGGTTTTTTACTCCATAGAGTTCAGCCCATAGGGCTGATGATGATGTATGAGCGTAACCCACGTTCAATCCCAGGAATACCATGTAGGGTAATACAAATATATAGTGATCAAATATGCCAATTGTTAGTGCAGCTAAAGCCAAAGGCACTAATTTATATTTTGCTACTTGTCTAGCACTAAATCTGTCGATCAGTGATCCTGCACTCAGCATTGCTACCATGCTGGTAGCAGCATATAACACATAATTTCCTGTGATCCAACTAGCATCCCATCCCTTATATTCTGCAATGTTGAGATGATGGAAAAAGAAAGCCGTTATAATCATAGACGTTGCTATGGTTCCAGGCAACAAAAGGTAAAATCTTACATCGCGCAACACCTGACTACGGGTCCAGTCTGGGACATCCGTACTTGTTTGGTTTGTGTCTGAGCCCAATTCTCGGAGATGTCTTGCATGTGTTTTCTCATGTCCCTGTAGAAGCCAAAATACTATAGGGATACTAATTGCTGCCAG
>CAJWIA010000209.1 GCA_913040765.1 uncultured Anaerolineales bacterium
AGTGAGCTGATGGTTCTAATTGCTCGAGAATTGGAAACAGAAACACAAGAAGATAATCATCAAGATGAATCAGAGATGGTTACAGCACGGATATGGGCTACTTGTTTGCAGATGTTACAAATGGCTGATTATGGTGAGAAACAAGCATTAAGTGGTCGGCCCATATGCGGCAATTGCATGCAGCCGATCGATGCTGAAGGACATTTTTGTCCTAAGAGTAATGGGCACAAATAATATAGACGTTGCTGCTGCAAACAACGCACTATCTGTATTGCGGTCAGGCGAGGTTATATTAAAGGGCATTTTTCAAGTGGGCTCTAATCATACTTTTCTTATTGAAGTTAATTTACAAGGGGAATGTTTAGAGGCAGTATACAAGCCAACAAAAGGTGAGAAACCTTTGTGGGATTTTCCCTCTGGCACTTTGGCTAAGAGGGAGGTAGCTGCATACTTGATAAGTGAAGCACTTGGTTGGGGTTTGGTACCTCCTACCGTTTTGCGAGACGGTCCATATGGGTTAGGTTCTGTACAGTTATTTGTCGACTTTGCTCCTGATGGACACTATTTCAATTTTACCGATATAGAGAAAGAAATTTGTCGTAGTGTGGCAGCGTTTGACTATGTTATCAACAATGCCGACCGAAAAGGTGGGCATATTGTCAGATCAGACAACGGTACCATACAGATAATTGACCATGGTGTATGTTTCCACTGTGTAGAAAAATTACGTACAGTTTTATGGGATTTTGCCGGAGAAAGATTGTCTGAACGCACCTGTACAGACATCAGAGATTTGGCTGTATCTATCAATGTATCTGGAAAACTAAGGGACAAACTTAGTCAATTGCTTAGCATATCCGAAATTAAAGCTTTGTCACGCAGAGCCACTCGTATTGTTGCTTCTGGTTGTTTGCCACAACCGGGTTTGGATTACAATTATCCTTGGCCTATACTCTAGAAAGTGAGATATCAATAGCGTATTACAAACAAGAACAATGCAAATAAAAGCATTAATTTTTGATTTTGGCGGTGTTCTAATGCGAACAGTGGATCAGACCCCACGTCGCCGTTGGGAGATTCGTTGTGGGCTTCCTAAGCTTGGTCTTGCGAAGCTGGTATTTGACAATCCGGTGGCAAGGCAGGCAACTATCGGTGATGCACAAAGTTCTGATATCTGGAAATATGTTGGTCTTGCACTGGGTTTGTCAAATGGTGAACTGACAGATCTAGAAAGTGATTTTTGGAAAGGCGACAAAATAAACAGTGGTCTTGTAGATTATGTGAGGACTCATAGTGTGGCATATCGTCCTTGTATTCTTAGTAATGCTTGGCCAGATGCCCGCAATTTATTCGATTCTATTACGGACTTGAAAATATTTGAAGAAATTATTATTTCGGCTGAAGTCGGGATGGCAAAGCCTGATAGCAGTATTTTTTTGCATGCTTGTGACCAAATCGGAGTGGCTGCCTCAAATACTGTTTTTGTGGATGACATGGCAGAAAATGTTGATGCAGCAATCGATCTAGGTATGCATGGGATATTATTTGAAAATACTGCACAGACGCTGACTGATCTTAACAAACTTGTTGGGTAACAATACTAGCGTCTATTACATATTGTGAAATTGATATATATAGGGTGTTTTAATCTCCATGTGTAATGAAAACCAAATCGTATTAGGTGTGGTGACAGATTCACATGTACCAGAACGAATGAAATCAATACCTGCATCAGCTTTACAGTCTTTCTATCAGAACGATGTTACAACTATATTGCATGCAGGGGACATATGCAATTCTCGTGCACTCACACAATTGGAAAAAGTTGCTCCTGTAATTGCTGTGCGAGGCAATCGAGATATATGGTCTAGTTCTGGACGCAGTTTGCCATTAAGTTTAGTGGTCGAATTTGGTGGAGTCAAAATAGGTCTTACGCATGGACATGGTGGCTTATGGCAGTACTTTTACGAAAAGGTACTCTATTATACTATTGGGTTCTCTTATTCTCGGTATTTCCATAGGTTACATAAGGAATTCTCAAGCAATGTTCGTGTAATAGTTTTTGGTCATACTCATCGAATGGTTAATAGATGGGTTGATGATAGACTGTTATTTAATCCAGGTTCTCTTGGGCCTGAATATTATGATTGTAATGGCCCATCAGTGGGCATTTTACGGATAATTGACGGTAGTATATCTGCGGAAGTATTACCTGTGGACTATTAAGTTGACCTTATTGTATCTATGTGATAACATGGGCAACAATGTTTATTAAAGTAATTCATCATCATAGGAGAATACCCACGTAATCGGACGCGGCGGGCTAGGCCCCTATTAAATTATTGATTTCACACCTACTCAGCGTCTCGGGTAGGTGTTTTTTTTTGGGAGATTATATGCAACATACAGAAATTAGACTTGGATTGCCGAGCAAAGGTAGGCTTGAAAGTGGCTCACTGGACTTTCTCAGTAGTTGTGGGCTTCAAGTACACAAACCAAATCCTCGCCAGTATCAGGCGACAATACCAGTTGTGCCTGGTCTTAGGGTTATATTCCAAAGGCCTGGAGATATTGTTGTGGGAGTAAGGAATGGGAGTCTCGATTTTGGTATTACCGGTTTGGATATTGTGTTAGAACAGATGGAACTAAGTGATGCCATAGTAATTTTGCATGATGAGCTGGGATTTGGTCGTTGTACTTTGCAAATTGCAGTTCCAGATGAGTGGACCGAGGTACAAACATTAAATGACTTAGCCAATTATGCTAAGATGATGCCTAATAACTTGAGAGTTGCTACCAAGTACCCTAGTTTGACAAGGGAGTTTTTGATTGAAAATGGATTGTCTGATTGTGATCTAATTAGTGCGGAGGGTACACTAGAAGTCGCTCCTACTATTGGTTATGCTGATGTCATAGCTGACTTGGTGTCTTCTGGTCAGACCTTGCGTGATAATAGGTTGCGGACTCTTGACAATGGTAATATTCTTCTATCCCAAGCTGCGTTGATTGGAAATAGTGATAGTCTGCACACCAGATCATCTGTGTTGCAAGTAGCTCGTCACGTATTGGAATTGGCAGAAGCTTACTTGCGCGCAGAAAAAT
>CAJWIA010000210.1 GCA_913040765.1 uncultured Anaerolineales bacterium
TGCATACATTGCCACTCGGTCATCCCATGGATATTCAATAGATCCAAAACACATGGATTGCTCATGGGCCTTACCACAAGCCAAAACCATATCACCACTGATCGCCATGCTAACCGCAAATCGGATAGCATCGGCTCGATCAGGTATTTTGCAAAATGTCTTGCTCTCTATACCACCCATCTTTTCACATCCTGATGCAATTTCTGCCATTATGTCAGATAAAGACTCTGTACGAGGATCTTCAGCAGTGATAACAGTGAAATCTGCAAATTCAGCTGCAATGGAACCCATCCAACTACGCTTAGCCACATCTCGCAATCCAGCAGAGCCAAATACCACAATAATACGACCGTTAGTTATTTTCCTTACCGAAACTAATAATTCTCGTAAAGAATTTGGCGTGTGCGCAAAATCCACCACAGCTTCAAAATCCTGACCGATATTAATATATTCCATTCTACCAGGAATACGCTCTAGCGACGCTATACCTGCCTGTATATGTTCAGGATGGATATCGAGACCGTTATAAGAGGCAGCTATTGCTGCAAGACAATTGCTAATATTGTATTGACCTACAAGAACAGTTTCTACTGGAAAACAATCCTCGCCTATTTTTACATCAAAACTAGTATTTCCTTCATGGATGCTAACATTGGTTGCTTTAACAATGGATTGTGATTCAATACCATAATCCACCAAATGGGTATTTAGTTTATTCTTGATGAAAGAATAACTTTGTTCATCATCATAATTAAGCACAGCTAGCTTATTTATTTCCGGCTTGGATGTAGTAGCACCAACTTGATCAAACAATAAGGACTTTGCGTTCATATAAGATTCCAAAGTACCATGATAATCCAAATGCTCGTGAGTAATATTTGTCAAGACTGCTATATCAAATTCACAAGCAGACACTCTATGCTGCACTAGGCCATGTGATGTTACCTCAATAACACAGTGGGTCATTCCGGTATCTACCATTTGCTCTAATAAATCCTGTAGAACCACAGCATCAGGAGTTGTTACATGGAATCCAGTATCCTTAGTTTCATCACCAATTACAGCATTGACAGTTGTAATAAGTCCGGTACGAATGCCAGCAGCAGACAATATGCTATGAATTATGTTGCATGTAGTTGTCTTACCATCTGTACCGGTAACACCAATCATCACTAGATTTCGTGAGGGAAACTTCCGCAAGGCTGCAGCACACCATGATAGCGCTCTGGTACTAGTATCAACCTGTATATATGGAACATTTGATTCGTCAAACCACTCGCACACTTTTGCAAATGGTAATTCTCCTACAACAGCAGCAGCTCCATTATCAAGAGCAGAAGGTATAAATTCATGGCCATCTGATACCAATCCACGACGAGCGACGAATAATGCGCCAGGAATGACATTATTGGAATCCTCCACCACAGAACTGATGTCTGGATCACCCTTGTTAGAGATATTTGATGCCTGCACAACTGATAAAAGTTTAGAAAGATTCACAATACTTTATAGGAAGTGTTGATGTACAGATTCCTGAATACACACTGAATTATACCTCGACAGGTTAACCAAAACAGTCCCAGGTTTAATTTGTTAACTCAACCCAGGACTGCCATATTTTTTTGTCTGGAATAAAACGTCTTTAATTCAAAGTCTGTTGCAAAGTTTCCAGTTGACGACGTGCAGATCCATCTACCTCATGTTCTCCCACACGTACAACTATACCTCCCAAAATTCCAGGGTCTACACGAAAATCTATCTCCGTTTCAGATCCAAGTTTGTCTTTCAATCCACCGTCTATTTGCTTCTTCTCATCGGGAGTTAATGTTATGGCACTGGTAACTACTGCATTCTCACCTTGTATATCAGCACCTTCTAGAACAGACACTTTACCAGCAGTGATACCCGAAAAGAATTCATCTACTAGAACTTTCTGTCGAGCTTCGTCAAGCTCAGTACCGATAATCTTATTTGCTGCTGCAATAGCCATAGCTGCGACCTGCGGCCGTATATCAAGCAGCACACTTTCTTTATATTGTTGAGCTGCTTCTTGAGCTTGCTCCAAAAGTTGTGCTCTTTCTTGCTCAACAGATTTTTGTACCTCTGACGCAGCACTTTCTGCCCGCTTAGTAGCTTCGGCAATGATACTTGCCCTTTCGGCCTGCGCCTCAGCGACAATCTTCTCTGACTCTTTTTGAGCATTCTCACGAGCTTCGGCAGCTTCTTTAGCATCTTCAAGGCTCTGTGCTATTTTTGCACTCCGCTCATCAAGCATTTTGACGATTGGCTTCCATGCCCAAAAAGACATAATTAACATAACGATAAAGAAATTTAGTATCTGTACTACCAGATAGCTCAGATTAATTCCAAGGTTTCCTAAAGCTTCCATCTGAATACACTCCTATACGCTTCTATTTATTACAGTAGTGATAACTAACTTAACTTGCAAACAGGATTATGAAAGCAATTGCCAATGCATAAATAGCAACAGCCTCAGCAAATGCTATACCAAGAATCATGTTAGTCTGAATCAATGGAGCTGCATCAGGATTTCGACCCATAGCTTGCACTGCTCCACCTACAACTGAACCTATACCTATACCACCACCTGTAACACCTATTGCCGCAAGTCCTGCGCCAATGAGTTTAGCTGCTTCAACTATATCACCTTCCATCTTACATATCCTCCAATATCAATATTATGTTACACATCACAACTCATCAGTGAGCCTCAGTTGCTTGACTCATGAAAACTAAGGTAAGCATCGAAAATACATAAGCTTGAATCAAACCAACAAAAAGCTCGAAAAGATATAAGCCAGTAGGAATTATAAATGAGACTAACGATCCTACAACAAATAACAATAACTGGCCAGCAAAAATATTTCCAAACAACCTAAAAGTAAACGAAAGAATTTTGGCAAACTCACCGATTAATTCCAGTAATCCTACCGCAAAATCCATGGCGCCCATAACCGGCTTAGTCACTAAGGCACGAAAATTAAGGAACTTTGTTATGTGACCTGTTTTCTGGGCAGCAATGCCAAATACTTGTGTCATAAACACTGAGATTAACGCCAATGCCAA
>CAJWIA010000211.1 GCA_913040765.1 uncultured Anaerolineales bacterium
GATCCACTACCAACTGCCATCAGTGCAGCTCCACCTTCAGCCATAATTGTTTTGACATCGGCAAAATCAAGATTAATAAGTCCAGGTACAGTGATTAATTCTGAAATACCCTGAACTCCCTGATGAAGCACGCCATCTGCTTCTTTTAGAGAATCATATAATGTGGCATCTTGATCAACCAATTGTAGTAACCGGTCATTAGGAATTACAATTAGAGTATCTGCCTTACTTTTGAGATGTTGTATCCCGTCCTCCGCAAGTTGCGCTCTGCGAGACCCCTCAAAAGTAAACGGGCGAGTGACAACGCCAATAGTAAGTGTTCTCATATCCTTTGCAATCTGAGCTATGATAGGTGCAGCTCCGGTACCAGTACCTCCACCCATTCCAGCAGTAATAAAGATCATATCAGCACCTTTCAGAACATCGCACAATTCGTCAGCAGATTCTTCGGCAGCCTTAGCTCCAATTTCAGGATTGCCACCTGCCCCCAATCCCCGAGTTAACTTAGGTCCAATTCGTACTCTACATGTCGCTTCGGACTGGAGCAGAGCCTGAGCATCTGTATTGACCGCAATAAATTCAACGCCCTGCAAACCATCCGCAATCATACGATTTACAGCATTAGTTCCGCCGCCTCCCACGCCAACTACTTTGATCCTTGCAAATGTCTCTGTCTGTGTCTGTGGTGATGGTTTCATGCGAATAGACCTCCTATCCTGCTGAGAACTATGTCTCAGGGTTCCAGAACCATGTTTGTGATTTTCTTGTCGCTGATCTGTCCGAATTGACGGAGCTACAAAATCTGAAGGTTTACTGTTTGATTTTTTGTCTATATTTGACATTCTACTTTGTTCCATTTCCATTGAAATTCCACCTACCTTTTATACCCTTAGCTATATTAGATATATTATGATTGTACTAAGCCTCTTACTTGTTTTACCACGCCTCGTTCTTTCCTACAACAAGCTCACACCATTTTCAAATAACTCCAACACAAGGTTTTACAATACTAAGGAGTTAACCGTTTGGCCCAATCCTTGATTACTCCCCACATTTTTTGGCTCGATCCAGAACCTGTTTTGTAATGTCCATTGTCAGTATGGCCATTGACACTAACTCCGTTAAATGTACCAGATTCACGGGCTGCCCAGTTTAACAGTCCAACACTAGTGGCAAATTCAGGGCCTTGCAATTGATCCACAAGACCATGTAAGTCGCTGGGTTCAGATACTCTTACTGGTAATCCTAAAGACCCTGTAGCTAACTGCCTAAATCCTGCCAAACGCGATGTACCTCCAGTCAACACAACACCAGCAGGTAGCAAGCTATCATAACCAGAACGCCTGACTTCTTGAAGCAATAGATCAAAAATCTCTTCAGCTCGAGCTTCAACAACATCTGCCAATTTAGACCTGCTAATCTCTATAGGTTGGTCATGTCCAAACGGATTTGCGCGGAAAACCTCACTACTGTCTACTTCCTGAGTGCAAGCGTGTCCATGTGCGATCTTTACCTCTTCAGCAGCTGCTGCGGGTAGACGAAGCCCATGGGCGACATCAGCAGTGATATTGTTTCCACCAACGGGTAGCACTGCAGTATGCCAAACATTTCCTTCTATAAAAATCGCAACGTCCGTAGTGCCACCACCAACATCACACGACACAACTCCTAAGTCTCGCTCAGTATCAGTAAGAGATGCTTCCGAAGCAGCTAGCGGATTCAGAACAAATTGTTCTACCACAACACCAGCATCCTCTATACACTGTGACAGATTCTTTACAGTTGTGCTAGCAGCTGTAATTATGTGAGCTTCAACCTCAAGACGAAATCCATGCATACCTAGAGGCATACGTATACCCTCTTGACCATCAACTATAAAATTACGTGGGATTATGTGAAGCACTTCCCGGTTATGGGGTATCACTATTGCTCTCGCAGCATCTAATGCACGATCAATATCATCTTGAGTAATAATACTCTCACCCGATATTCCGACCACACCGTGGCTGTTAATAGCATCTATGTGTGCTCCGGCTATACTTACAAATGCACTATCGATTTCATAACCAGCAGACCGCTCTGCAGCTTCCACAGCTTCACTAATAGACATTTTGGCTTCTTCCATATTAACTACTACACCCCTTCTCAGACCTTTTGAAGGAGCTACTCCAACCCCAAGGATTTCATATTCATCAGTAACCAATAATTCAGCTACCAAAACACATACCTTGGTTGTGCCGACATCAATTGCAGTAATTAATTTAGTGTTAGTCATAGCATACCTTTTGTACTGTTATTTAATAAATCACTATAAAAAATTCTCATTCCCGATGAAATGGTGTACCCGGCTCAACCACATTAACCACCTTAGGCCAAATACCTCTACTCATCAAATTTTCGATAAGAGTTTCATACACCAAAAGTTTTGTACCCATATTGTTACCGGTACCAAAATAACCTCGCCAGTCTCTACCATCTTGATAAGAAAGACCTTGGCCAATATCATAGTGTAGCAATTCTATGTTTGGTCGCAAGGTCTTCAATTGACGAGCACCTTCCAACACATCAATGGGAATATGCTCGTCAATGCCAAGAGGCTCTGTTGCATCATCTACTATAATAGGAAGCAGCCAACTCAAATGCTGCCGTGCTGGGAAAGTCTTGCCAAACTCATCAACCCAGACTGATTTGCCTGCCTGCTTCCACAAAAGAATTGGTTCTTTTTCTCTAACCTCCACATACAATGTTGAAGGCCACTCAAATTCCACCACAGCCCGTGCAATACCTGGAACACTCTCAATATTTGACTCCACATCGGAAGGATTAATCCAAAACACATTCATTCCGTGCACACCGGAAGCACGATAGATCTCGTCTCCAGGGACATACTCGGTACTTACAAGCTCTATAGAGTCGACAAAAAAATCCTTATTTGTTATCACATGAACAAGCAATAATCCAAACAAAGTTACAATGCCCATGCTTGCAAGACGCCATCCTACTCGATCGAGCAATGTAGAAAGTCTAAATGATTTTATCTTACCAGTACGTCTAGCAAAAGCGTTTCTTC
>CAJWIA010000212.1 GCA_913040765.1 uncultured Anaerolineales bacterium
GGTAACAATATTCCTTCTAGGGATATATGTACTCTATGAAGTAATAACACCCAATCATCCCTACTGGAACGCAAACATGCCGTCACAGATCAAGCTTGAAGATGAAATCATATTCAAACCATTCGAAAGAGTACAAGCACCACAATTACGTAGTCATCACGGAAAAGGTATTGTGCTCAATTTCTGGGCCTCGTGGTGTTATCCTTGCCGCAAAGAAATGCCGATTCTCCAATCTGTATGGCAGCAATACCAGTATCAAGACATAGTTATCCTTGGAGTAAATATTTGGGACAAACAAGCCGATGCTCTAGATTTTCTAAATGAAGTTGGAGTCACATATCCCAACTCACAAGATTCAGATGTGCAACTAGCAGAGTTTTTCAAAGTACAGGGACTGCCTACTACTCTATTCATAACACCTGACGGTACTCACCACAATACTATTCTTGGTCCACTCACTTATGAAACTCTTACCAAGGAGATTGCTATGATCACACCACAAACTATTATTCAAAGCAATCAGCATAATAGCATTTTCGACACTCTGTATTTATACAAATAATAACAACTTTTTTCAACATAGGAGGAAACACTATGACCTTAACAATTAATAGCAATCGAATAACATATATTCTCCTGCTAATGATAGTACTAGTAACAGGGCTAGTGATATCCGGATGTAGTAGCACAGAACCCACAGCAATCGTTAAGCCTACTCCTACCAGAGCTAAGCCTACTCTCACCAGTGTTGTTAGTAACGTAGAGTCTGGTATGTTAGCGTACAACACCACTTGTGTAGCATGTCATGGACCAAATGGTATAGGGATTAAGGATCTGGGCAAAGACTGGACTGAAAGTGATTTCATCAAAAATACATCTGATGAAGATCTCATGGCATTTATTAAAGCAGGTAGGCCAGCCACACATGAAGACAACACTACAGGAGTAGATATGCCTGCAATGGGCGGTAATACCGCTTTGACCGATCAAGATCTGGCCGATATCATTGCTTATGCTAGGTCAATAAACAAATAATGATATTTGATCATTATGCTTAAATTTCGCCCATTCGTAAATACAATTCTGATCAGTCTATTGCTGTTAACAATCGGGGTTTTGTTATGGATAAGACAATCTTCTCAGCCCAGTTATCTGGATACTGTCAATCTCACACCTGCACCAATACCGGATGATATTTTTGTAGGAGACAAGATGGTACCGCCAGTCCCGATAGCAGACTTTAATTTGATCAACTATACAGGCGAGAATGTATCGAACAGCAATCTACTAGGAAAGATAACACTACTATCTTTTACCTATACTTCCTGCCCCGATACCTGCCCAATAATGTTTGGGCGGTTCCTCGGTCTACAAAAGGAATTCGATAATGCATTAGATGCCGACATCCAGCTTGTATTTGTCACAGTTGACCCTGAAGTAGACACTCCAGAGCGCCTGAAACAATATACGGAAACTTTGGGAGGGCAATGGTTATTTCTAACAGAGGAGCTGGATATCATGCGTGAAATTTGGGACACATTTCATGTATACGTGGAGAAGGAAGGGGCACTAGTGGGACACTCTAACTTGACTTATCTAATTGATGAGCTTGGCCTAGTTCAAGTACGTTACTCCGGCTTACCACCAACTTCAGCCTTTGCGGCTGACATTAGAAAACTACAGGAGCAATCATCATAATACGAAAAAGATTTGTCTCAACTCTATCTTTTATATGTCTGCTGATGGCTTGTGCTACAGAATCACGAATAAGTGTCGAAGATGTGTGGATACGCCCAGATCCAATGATGGAAAATGCCGCTGGCTACATGATAATTCAAAATACGGGCAATACGAATGATGCTCTGATAGGCGTTAAGTCTGAATTCTCATCAACCGCCAGTGTACATAGAACAGTTATGGAAGGTGCCTTACATCGAATGGAGCATGTACCGTATCTAGAGATTCCTACAGGCAAAACCATAATCTTTCAGCCATTGAGTTACCATGTCATGTTGATGAGCCTGAACACTCCTCTAGAGATCGGCCAAACAGTCAACCTGATGCTTGAATTTGAAAATGCTGGATGGATCTCTGTTACAGCTGAGGTGCAGTTAGATAACAAATAACCATTGTTATCAAGATAATAATATCATTCCGAGGTCAACACATTGCTATGATCACTAACGAAGGAGTGTAAATGTCAAACATTATTGTGAATATATTAATTATTGTACATGCCGTTGCTGCAATCTTTATGGCATGGCCATTCTACGCGCTTATTCTTACTGGGGAACGAAGCAAATTGGAACCACCTTTCAACATCGCTGATGACTTACAGGAAAATATCATACGTGCACAATCATATCGATGTCTTGTATATCAAATTTCGCTCCTAATTTCAGGAATAACAATTATCATATTAAAAACAGATGGTGAATTGTTACAAACCTTACAGACCAACTTGCGTATTTTGGCAAAAGTGTTGTTGGTAGTACTGCTAGTATGTATGAACATTTATATGGTCTTTTATCTACAGGAGCGCATCGACAAAAACATCCGTCTGTTTCCAGAAAATCCCAGAGTAGCACCATTAATTGCCAAATATCGTGGGCGCCGGCGTTGGATGGCGGCTGTCTGCCTATGGTACGTGCTTATGGCGGTAATTTTAGGGGTACAAGCGTGGGTTTCGTTCGGTCAGAACTTCATTATTGTTAGTGCTGTGATAGCAGCACTGTTTGTGCTCAGGGCATACCAACGCCTTTCTCCCTTTGGATGGCTCTAGTATCAGTACAAATACAATATCGGGATAACTCCCCGGTTGGTTTATGTGCACTCTTATTGAACAGATTGTAGACAGAAGAAACATATAAAGCTAATGATGTCTCGAGAGGAGGACACACAAGTGGTCCCATTGAAGGAATGTTGGATGCATAGTGTTCGTCTTCAAGCTTCCCTCCTAGCACTACTTCTGACCACCTGTACACCAACGATTCCCAAGCCAACATCGACTCTGAATTCACCCGGCGTGGAACATCCCGAAGCGGCCGGCTTCCGTGTTGTTGAGCACATA
>CAJWIA010000213.1 GCA_913040765.1 uncultured Anaerolineales bacterium
TCCCATATTCTTGATCCATCAGGATGCAAAAAATTGAAGTGCTCAATTTGATCAAGACCGGCCTCAACAGCTCGCTCCACCGATTCGGCTGCCAGAGTATGCGCAGTGGCTTTCTTGCCAACCTGATGTGCTTCGAATGTAGCTGCTGCCATTTCTTCAACAGTATAAGAGGCTCGAGTAGAATCAGTACCCTGTGTGCCTCCACCACTAGCCATAATCTTGATGAAATCCACGCCTTCTTTAAGCAGCTTACGAGTAGCAGCCCGGACCCCGTCAACCCCATCGGCCTCTTCATTGCACCACCAGAAATGGCCCCCCGTAATCGTCAAAGGTCGACCACTAATGTGGATTCGAGGAGAAAGTATAATACCTGCATTGGCTGCTTCTCTAATCGCAAATGTGACCTTATTACGAGCGCCACAATCCCTAAGCATTGTCACTCCGGCACGTAAATGCAAATAAGCATTACGTGAACCCCTAATAATCATTAGATCATCAGAATCATTGTTGATCACATCCTCATATGAGCGAGCTCCTGCACCAAACATGAGATGAGTGTGAACGTCTATGAAACCCGGTAACACAGTAGATCCAGGCAACGAATATACACTTATATCACTTGGTCTAGGAACAGAACCGGCAGGCACAACTTCCTTAATACGACCTCCGTCCACTAATATCTCTACATTGGTTTTTGGCTTTTCACCAGTGCCATCTATAAGAGTATCTGCTAAGTACAATTCCATGCTCTTTCTCCTTATATGCTACGATGATTAGATTTCGGCGACACCTATATAGTCTCGCGCAATTGCATTGCTTCTAGCTGTCATATGAACTTAGCGATATGCTTGCGGATCAAGAGCATCCCGCAAACCATCAGCAAGAAAATTCACGCACAAAACTACCACAAGTATCGCGACCCCTGGAGCTATAGCAATCCATGGAGCAGTCGTAAGATAAGCTTGTGCACGGTTCAGCATGCTACCCCAAGTAGCTGTTGGAGGTTGGACACCCATACCCAAAAAGCTAAGTGAAGCCTCCAACACTATAGCTCTACCTACCTGAAGTGTGCCTGCTACAACAATAGGAGCTAACGTATTAGGTACAATGTGTCGCATAAGTATTCTTTGTACAGGGGCACCCTGTGCCCTTGCAGCAGTAACATAATCGCGCTCCCTCAGGGACAAAACATTAGCTCTAACCAAACGGCTGATCCTCATCCAAGACAACACTCCAATCACTGTAGTAATGATTAAAACACTGGTGCCCAAAACACGGGATAGAACAATTAGAATAAATAGTTGCGGAATACTTAATAGCGCCTCTGCTATCCGCATTAGTAGATTGTCAACAAAGCCACCAAAATATCCCGCCACAGTGCCGATAGTAACTCCAAGGATTACACCAATAGCCGCAGCAAGAACACCTATTCGCAGAGAGATGATTCCTCCAAATATTAGGCGTAAGAGCATATCGCGACCTACATCATCCGTTCCTAGGGGATGCTCAACGGATGGGGGTTTCCTCATCATTTTAACATCTATGCGATGAACAGCGTCCTCTTCAATATACAATGGTGCACTGTAACAGATTGCAGCCAAGACAACTAGTATTGCCAGAGATACAATTGCCGGCTTATGGCGCTTAAATCTTCTGAGAAAAAGATCCCAAATCGTACGTACAGTATCATCGCCAACCTGGGATTCATCGTAAGAGGTTACAATTGTATTTTCGCTCATATAATTACACTCTGCACAAATAAGTTTCTACTCAACAATTGCACTTTTATACACCAAGAGTATATTCAATCGTCATCATACGAAATTCTTGGGTCAACTAACCCATAGAACAAATCGGCCAACAACTGAGCCGAAACAGTCAATACTGCAACCAACATCATTGTTGCCATTAATACAGGAATATCAGTTCGTTCAGCAGCTGACCAAAATAGTCTGCCCATTCCAGGCCATGAAAACACGGTTTCTATTACTATTGTCCCAGACATGAAGTTAGGTATATCCAGACCTATTAGAGTTATAAGTGGCAATAGTGCATTTGGCAACACATGCTTGAACAAAACAGTAGTTCTAGGAACTCCTTTTGCTCGCGCGGTACGAACAAAGTCCATGTTAATTTTCTCCAGCATTTCAGCTCTTACAAATCTGATATATCTAGCAGTCACAACAGTAGCTAGAGCAGTACCTGGTAGAACCACATGCTCAACCACTTGCGCAAATGTTTTACCCACCTCAAGTTCAAACATACCTGACACTGGCAAACTCGGTAGACCCCATTGCATAAATTGCACGGCAAACAAATATATGAGCATCAAAGCTAACCAAAATGACGGAGCCGCGATACCCAGAAAACTAATTCCCGTCACAACATGGTCAAACCAGGTATACTGATACACGGCACTTAGAACACCAAGCGTTACTCCTAAAACGAGAATGGCCACATAGGAAAAACCCATAAGTATAAGAGTATTAGGCAGACGATGCATCACCATGTCAAATACTGCCTCACGCGTATAGTACGAGAAACCCCAATCACCAGTAAGCATATGCTTTAACCAATTGAGATACTGGATAGGAGGAGGCTTATCCAAACCATATTTTGCTTTAAGACGCGCAATGTCGTCAGAAGTAAGATCCGCCTCAACTGTGAAAGCAGCCAGAGGGTCTCCAGTAGCCTGTATAACCATAAAACCAACAAAGCTTATTAGCAAAATCAACGGTATTGCCTGAAGCAACCGGCGCACAATCAATGTCAGCATCTATTCAACCTTAGCCTTCCAAATATTGTCATGTTGTATAGCCATTCATTTCCATACCCACTCAATATTTAAAACAAGAATGCCCGCAGCCACCCAGAATGTTCTCTACAACCAGGTAACCACAAGCATTCATCATTTCTGATTACAATCTATCTGATTCCTTCTTCCTATCAATTGAATTGTATAGCCTTATCAAACATCTTGTTAGTACATAATATATAACGAAAGACCACAGGTCCTGCACCAATTGCTGAATTTGCTTTTTACTA
>CAJWIA010000214.1 GCA_913040765.1 uncultured Anaerolineales bacterium
GACATGGATCCAGCAGATACTGCTATTGAAGTATCTAGACGGGCAAAAGACTTGGGTATCCCAATAGCATATGATCTGCAAATGGCCCCTGAACGTGTGAACATCCCAGAGCACGCTAGAAATATCAACCACATGTTGCATATATCAGACTATCTATTTGCCGACGAAGAAAATTTTCTTATGTGGGGCGATTATTCTGACTTGTCTACAGCAATCTCTGAAGTTTTACACAAACACCCTGAAATGACCTTACTGATTACTCAAGGTTCCGCCGGATCTGTCATAGCAACGCAGAAACAAATCAATGAAATAGATGTATTTCCTGTAAATATAGTCGACTCTATAGGCGCAGGAGATGCATATCATGCCACTTTTTTGTATACTCACATTGCGCTTGGTTGGTCTGTGAAAAAAGCTTGTATATATGGCTCAGCGGCAGCAGCTCTCTCATGTACAAAGGCTGGTGCAAGAGATGGTTTACCGACCCTTGAAGAAATAGACTCTTTCGTAAAAAGAGCTTAATATTAGATGCATATGTTGTAACAAAATAGAATGGTAGAATAATTACAATTCTGGCTACTTACCATAGCTAGAATTGAGGATACACACCTATGGCATCAACCATATCCACTAATGAAGTAGTGCGTATAGCACAACTTGCACGCCTACACTTGACAAAAAATGAGATAAAGTCATTCAGTAATGACCTCTCAGAGATATTGGACTATATGTATCAGATTAAAAAAGTAGACGTGTCTAATGTCCGTCCAGTTGATAACATACTATTCTTGCACACAATACTAAGACCGGACGAAGCACACCCATCTCTTTCTATTGATAAGCTGCTCAGCAACGCTTCTGAAGTTAATAATGACTATTTCAGCGTTCCTCCTGTACTAGGTAAAAATTGATCCAGTGACTTACAACAAACCTACCAAAGAATGTGTGCTATGGACTTAGCTTTCCAATCCTTAGCCATGGTATCTGATTTGCTTAGTACTGGGGATATCACTAGTGTTGAGTTGACTGAGGTATGTCTTAGTCAAATTAATTCATCCGAGTCGCAAGTAAACGCATTTGTAACTATAAGCTCTGACTTAGCTATGCAGCAAGCAACAAATGCTGACATTGCTTGGCAGAACTGGATAAATGGCAAATCTGATCAAAAACCATCACCACTAAATGGTGTCCCATTGGCCATAAAAGATGTCATCTGTGTGTCTGATATTGTTGCTTCTGCCGGCTCAATGATACTCAAAGAGTTTGTGCCGCCTTATGACTCCACGGCTAGTGAACGTTTACGAGATGCTGGTGCAATTTTTTTGGGGAAAACAAACACTGATGAATTCGCAATGGGTTCCTCCACCGAAACCTCCGCATTTGGACCAACCCACAATCCGTGGGATCTCAATCGTGTGCCCGGAGGTTCCTCTGGAGGAAGTGCAGCTGCTGTGTCTGCCGGAATGACCTATGGTGCACTAGGAACAGACACAGGAGGAAGCGTCCGACAACCAGCAGCAATGTGTGGGGTTGTGGGACTCAAACCCACTTACGGACGTGTATCTAGATATGGTTTAATAGCGTTTGGTTCATCTCTTGATCAAATTGGAACGCTCACTCGGACTGTTGAGGACGCAGCTCTGTTGTTACAAGCCATATCAGGCCCGGACCTCAAGGATTCAACCACCCTCCAACAGAAACCACCCAACTATCTAGAGGTGCTTTCAAAAACAGATAATCTAAAAGGGGTTCGTGTGGGAGTGGAGCAAGAACATACAACTGGCTCCTTACAACCCGAGGTAGAAAAATCAGTGCAAGATACTATTAAAACGTTAAAACATCTAGGTGCAGAAATAGTACCTGTACAATTGCCACATACCCAACATGCCCTAGAAGCATATTATCTAATAGCAAATGCTGAGGCATCTGCAAATCTCGCTCGCTACGATGGTATACGATTCGGACAGCGCCGAACTGGCAAGAACTTGTGGGAAACCTACATTAACACTAGGAGTAAGGGTTTTGGTACAGAGGTCAAACGACGTATCATGTTAGGTACTTATGCACTGACTGCAGGTTATTACGAAGATTACTATCTGAATGCACAGAAGGTGCGTACATTGGTCCAAAAGGACTTCGTACTAGCTTTCTCAAAAGTGGACGTAATTGTGGGCCCAGTAACACCTACAACAGCATTCAAAATAGGAGAAAAGATAGAAGATCCATTGCAAATGTATCTCTCGGATATATTTACATTGTCGGGAAACCTGGCCGGAATACCGGGAATCTCGCTACCTTGCGGTTTTGATCAAAGTGGTCTCCCTATAGGAGTTCAATTGCTTGGTCCCACATTTGGCGAGCAACAATTGTTAACGATTGCCCACATATATCAGCAAGCTACAGATTGGCACAAACATATTCCCAGATTGGAGCATTAATATGAAAATTATTATCCCTTTAGCTGGTTTTGGTAGTAGATTAAGACCCCACACATTTAGCAAGCCTAAGCCATTGATGAACGTTGCAGGAACACCTGTTATTGGTCATGTGCTTAATATGTTCAATGATGTGGAAGTGGAGGAATTTATTTTTGTTACTGGTTACATGGGTGATCAAATACAGGAACATATTAAAAAAACATACCCTAACACTAATACAAGATTCTTGGAGCAAAAACAACTTGATGGACAATCTCCAGCTATTCTTCTAGCAAAAGAGCACGTGACGGGACCAATGCTAATAGGTTTCGCTGACACTATCGTAGAAACAGATCTAACCAAAATCAATACTGCAACAGACGAAGCAATCGCCTGGGTAAAACATGTAAAGGACCCAAGACGTTTCGGTGTAGTTGTTAGGGATTCTAATGGGTATGTAACACAAATAATTGAAAAACCTGAGTCAATGGACAACAATTTAGCCGTTGTAGGATTTTATTATCTTAGAGACAGTCAGATGCTCATG
>CAJWIA010000215.1 GCA_913040765.1 uncultured Anaerolineales bacterium
TTCAAAACATAGGGCAACATGCAAATACTTACCAATGAAAAACTAATAAAAAGATATGCGTTAGTATCCAAAGTATTGTCAACAACCGGGATACTGGTGCTACTTTCTGGACTAGCAGCATCATTCCTTCGGCCAGAATTGTATTACTTACCATTCTACACACTTATTGCAGGCTTCATGCTATCTAATGTAGGTATGTACCTAGCCAACAGATATGTGCGCGAGCCACGTCCAGATCTGGTATTACGCAATTCAATGAAAGGGCTTGATGACAGATATCTTCTGTACCAATATTACTTGCCCGCACAACACACTATAGTCACACCCTCTGGAGTCTATGCGGTCACACCAAAATTCCAAGGAGGAACGGTTGAGTGGAATGACAACCGCAAACGCTTCCGACACCGTGGAGTGAGTATGTACAGAAAAATATTTGGACAAGAATCTTTGGGTCAACCTATCATCGAAGCTCAAGCCGAAGCGCAACGATTAGCAAAATTCCTCAATAAAAAATTCGGTGACGGCGCCCCTGATGTTTACCCAATTCTAGTATTCACAAATTCTAAAATTGAATTTGAAAATATCAAAGAGACGCCTATACCAGTGCTCAAAGCAAAACGTCTCAACGCCTATCTGCGCAAACAACCACATCGATCAACTCTGAGCGATCAACAAATCAAAGACTTAGAACCTACTTAGCTCCTGAACAACCAAGTAGCTATGGTACAATCTCGCCCATCTACTAAGTTTGCCCCCATCGTCTAGTGGACTAGGACATGGCCCTCTCAAGGCCAAGACCGGGGTTCGAACCCCCGTGGGGGCACACCACAATGAGTATACGCACTTCCCAACAAAGGAGAGAACGTATATGAAGACAAAACACAAAAAATACACCTCGGCTGTTGACGCTATCGGCAATACTCCAATTGTTAAACTCCAAAACATCGTACCGGCCAACTGCGCCAACGTATACACTAAGCTCGAATCATACAATCCCACTGGTTCAAAGAAAGACAGGATGGCCCTTGCCATGATAGAGGGTGCAGAGAAAAGAGGCGAACTTCATCCAGGGATGACGGTCGTCGAATATACTGGTGGCAGCACCGGCTCAGCACTTGCGTTCGTCTGCGCAGTAAAGGGATATAAATTTCATGTAGTCTCTTCCGATGCATTCGGACGAGAGAAGCTCGACACTATGCGCGCACTCGGAGCTAATCTAGAGGTCATAAAAAGCCAAGACGGCAAAATAACTCCGGAACTAATCAGTCGCATGATTAAACGTGCAGCACAGATAGCTAGCGAACCAGATACGTTCTTCACCAATCAACTGAGTAATCCTGATATCATCTATGGATTTGAGAAGATGGGAAATGAGATAATCGAGCAGATAGCTGGACCAATCGATGGCTTCTGCGACTCCATAGGAACAGCCGGATCACTAATGGGAGTATCTCGAGCTCTGCAAAAAGCGGGTCAAGACACACTTGTCATTGCACTTGAACCATCATCCTCCCCTATTCTTACCAATGGAACAACTGGCGGACACAATGTCGAAGGTGTAGGACTCGGCTTAATCCCGGAACTTCTCGACAATGAATACTATGATGAAGCAAGAACAGTTGACGAGAATGAAGCACGACGAACAGCACTCAGCCTCGCCCGAAAAGAAGGGATTTTCGTCGGAACCTCATCAGGAATGAACATAGCCGGAGCCATCAAACTTGCGAAGGAACTCGGCCCAGACAAGACAGTAGTAGCCATCGCTTGTGATACGGGCTTGAAATATCTCACAGAAGGCCTCTTCTCTCAGTAACTCATCATAATTTCAACAAGATCAATTAAAAACTTGAAGTGCCAGCTGTCAAAATCTGAAGCTCATATTGTGGCATACATACATAGCCATTGTTTGTAATATAATATGAGTATTCCAAATACTTAGATAATCATAATTACTGATGAAATAATCATGAATATAGCAAGATTTCCTAGACTACGTTACGGTCACCTACCCACACCAATAGAACTACTAAAAAACCTGACTAGTCACCTTAAGGGTCCGAACATCTGGATCAAACGCGATGATTGTACTGGCATGTCTACTGGTGGCAACAAAACTCGTAAACTCGAGTTTCTTATGGCTGAAGCACAAGACCAAAACGCTGACATTGTCCTTACATTAGGAGCAACGCAATCAAACCATGCCCGACAAACTGTCGCTTTTGCAGCTCGCATGGGAATTAAAAGCCACCTATTGTTAGAGAACCGAACAGGTATAGATGATATAAATTACAGACAAAATGGCAATGTATTGCTCGATCAGCTACATGGGACTACCATAGAAGAACATCCTGCTGACACTGACATGGATGCTGCAATGGAAACTGCCGCTAACCGACTACGCAGTGAAGGTCACAAGCCCTATACCATACCTGGAGGAGGCTCCAATCCAGTAGGTGCGTTAGGTTATGTAAACGCAGCTACAGAAATAGTAACCCAGGCAAACGACCTAGGTGTACCATTTACCCACATAGTACATGCAACAGGAAGCACAGGCACTCAAGCTGGAATGGTCACCGGATTAAAAGGCACACACAGCAATATACCACTGTTAGGAATAAGTGTTCGTTCAGCAAAAAACATACAGGAAGAAAACGTCTTTCGACTTGCTGCTTCTACAGCAGAACTAGTCGATTGCCCAGGTCTTGTCAGCAGAAGTGATGTTGTGGTAGATAGCAACTATGTTGGTGAGGGATATGGGATCCCTACGGACGAAACTATTGAAGCTATTCAGCTCTTAGCACAAAAGGAGGGGATTCTACTTGATCCCGTCTACTCCGGTAAAGCCATGGCAGGACTGATAGACCTAATTAGAAAGGGAGAGTTCAATCGCAATGAAAATGTGCTATTTGTACACACTGGCGGTACTGCCGGACTTTTTGGG
>CAJWIA010000216.1 GCA_913040765.1 uncultured Anaerolineales bacterium
TAGAGCGTTGCGTTGACATCGCAAAGGTCGTTGGTTCGAGTCCAATACCGCCCACTCAAATATGTGTTTGGTGACATGATAGATGTAAGCACTTGCAGCTAAATGAACACTATCAATCAATTCAAGATTTCCGTTGTGGCTTGTTGTTAAATGGATCACTAATTATAGTCACAGACGTGTATGCTCAATATTGTTGTGGTTTCAGATGAGTTAATCTAATTACAAATTTAGGAATTTAGTATTAAATGAGCAAGCAAACTAACGAAACATACCAGACCAGCGAACTCTATCGTTTGCGGCATTCGACCGCACACATTTTAGCTCAGGCAGTTATGGAAATGTTCCCTGGTGAGGCACAGATAGCTATAGGACCCCCTATTGAAAATGGTTTTTATTATGATTTCGATTTACCTCGACCACTTACGCTTGATGACTTACCAATACTTGAAAAACGTATGCATGAGATTATTGCTGGTAAGCACAAATTCATTAGATCTGAGCCAAACCTTGAACAAGCACGTAATGAGTTTGTACATCAGAAATACAAATTAGAATTGATTGAAACCATTGCAAAACCTGACACAGTGAAAGGTGATTCTGGCAAACATGAACCAGATGTAATCTCATTCTATACTCATGACACTTTCACAGACCTATGCCGTGGACCACACTTGGAACACACAGGTGAAATTAATCCAAAAGCTGTAAAGTTGTTAAGTGTTGCCGGAGCATACTGGCGTGGCGATTCAAACAACACCATGCTTCAACGCATTTATGGAACAGCTTGGAATACAGCAAAAGAGCTTAGACAATACCTGTGGACTATAGAGGAAGCTAAGAAACGCGATCACCGCAAACTAGGCGCACAATTGGGTCTTTTTCACTTTTCCACCGACATAGGGCCTGGGCTACCACTGTTTACACCAGCAGGAGAAACCGTAAGACATTTGATGGAATCCTATGTGCGTGATTTACAAAGTAAATATGGCTATCAGCATGTGTGGACAGGACACGTCGTCAAAGAAGACCTATATAAGAAATCAGGACATTATGAAAACTACCGGGATGCTATGTTCCCAGCAATGATTGACGACAACCTTAAATTCCGCCTCAAACCTATGAATTGTCCCAGTCATATGAGTTTATTCAAAGAAATGGGTAAACACTCATACCGAGATCTACCAATCCGATTTGCGGAATTTGCTACTCTTTACCGCTATGAAAAATCAGGTGAACTCACTGGTCTTACTAGAGTACGTTCATTGACACAGGATGACTGTCATATTTTCTGCACACCAGATCAAATACAAGACGAATTTGCATTGGCATTAGATCTCATACAAGAAGTACTAGAAAGATATCGCTTCACAGATTATCGCGTGCGTCTATCCCTACGCGATGATACCGGAAAATATGTACAAGATGACGAAAAATGGAAAATAGCACAGTCTGCACTAAAAAGTGCCTTGGATGTTTCCGGACTTGATTATTATAGTGAAACTGGAGAGGCAGCTTTTTATGGTCCCAAAGCAGATTTTATGGCTCGTGATGTATTGGGACGTGAATGGCAATTGTCTACAATACAAGTGGATTTCATCCAGCCATCTAAACTGGGACTTACCTACCATGGTGAAGACGGACAGGAACATACTCCAGTCGTTTTACATCGTGCCGTAACTGGTAGCACAGAGCGCTTTCTTGGCGTATTGATAGAACAGTATGCAGGTGCATTTCCACTCTGGTTGGCTCCCGTACAAGTAGTGCTCATCCCGATAACAGATCGAAATCTAGAATATTGTCAGAAAATACATACTATCCTACAAGATAACGGACTGCGGACAAACATCGATGCAGGTAATGAACGCATGAACTCAAAAATCCGAAAAGCGCAAGTACACAAAGTGCCTTACATGCTCATCATAGGCGATAAGGAAGAACAGAATCAAGCCGTATCAGTGAGATCGAGATCTGGGGAAAATATAGGCCAGATAACTCTAAAAGAATTTGTTGCATTAACTAGTGAAAAGATAGCAATTGACAAGTAATTTTGTAGATACATTACATCTCAGTGGACTGCGCCCACACTTAATGGATCCATAGTAGTGTCATCCACCATTTCTGTCTGTTTGACAAATATGCAGATTATAGATAGAGTGATATGATGCGACATAGTATTCAGACCAAGTTAAGCTTCGTATTTTTGACCTTCTTGATATTGGTCGCAGGGTCAGTTGTAGCTACTTCACGAGGTCTTGAGAGTCAAATCAATGATACCTTCACCATAGGAGCTGCAGTAGAACAACGCGAACTAGTGCACGCAGTCTCAGGTCATGTTTTCCGTGTTCAAGCTGGTAGGCAGCGTGAAGAATATGATCTAGCTTTAATCGAACTCGACAAATCTAGCAAACAGATCGACAATATTCTTGAGACCATGCTTTCCGGCGGAGTACTCCCATTCAACAATCTAGAAGAAAGTATTGAGATTTCTGCCGTATCTGACACCTCAATCAGAACACAAATACAGCTAATACGCAAACGTTGGATGCCTATCAGTACTGCCATCAAGATATTACTGACTGACACTACGTCAGTCCTCATTCGATCCCGTGCCATTACTGACATTCAGACTCAGACTACCTATCTTTCCAGAGAACTGGATACATTGGTGGAAATGCTAGCAAACGATTCGAGCCGCAATCTGACCCTGCTCAAATCTATTCAGATAACCTTCTTCCTAGGTGCACTGGCACTGTTGGGTTGGGGATACTGGTTTGTACGCTATTTCATCATCCGACCTCTTGATTATCTGGATTTGTCAGCAAAACAAATTACCGCTGGAAATCTTCAAGAGTCAATCGCCACGCAACACGAAGATGAGATTGGCGATCTGACTCTTTCCTTTGAAACTATGCGGAGCGAATTAGCAACTGCA
>CAJWIA010000217.1 GCA_913040765.1 uncultured Anaerolineales bacterium
TTGTTAATATTATGATTAGAAGAGCAAATATTGATATTCCAAGCGAAACATACCAAATTTGAGGCTTGAATTCAACATGGATTATATGTTCTCCGGCAGGGATATACACTGCTCTAAATGCATAATTCGCTTTTGAGAACTCCGAAGGAATTCCGTCGATTGTAACAGACCATCCTGGGTACCATACTTCACTGAATACTAGGTATGCATCTGATTTAGTAATAGCATGAATTGTGTGGGAGTGTGCTGTGTATTGTATGTAGCTTAAAGAGCTTTTGTCCGATGAACCACTGTTTAGTTTTAGGCCATCTTGGATCACGACATTTTGGAGAGGATCGAAATTTAAGCTGTGAATTGCATCAAATGCTTCCAGTTCGGTATCGACATTAATGCTGTTGTATATCAGATTTATTCTAGATAGCGAATTAGTATTGAGGTATATATCTACAAGGCTGTCTTCATCGTATACAGGTATGAAAGAAGCATCGGCAGCCGGTTTGTCTTTATCCGTAACTAGAAATTTGACGTTAAGGAAGTTGTATTGCGGAGAGCCGCGATGATTCACGGACCAGTAATAATTGTCGTAATGTGAAATGGTCATAGGATTATGCAATCCGTTGATCGATTCGATTTCGTGAACTAAAGGCGCATTTGGTTGCCAGCTGCTCGCTGCGACATCTATACGATAGGGCCCCGGTTGCGTTCTAAGGAATTTGACAGCTGGTCCTTCTATATATCCTTTGTTGGGATTACGGTAATCAATTTCTATCCATGTGCCTAACGCAATCAATTCAACTGCAAGTAATAATACAATCCATCTGGGACTAACAAGTTTGTTTGATAATAGTGTTATTAGGCAGACGATTACAGCAATCGCCAAAGTATTCGAGCTGGTATTAGGATATTTATGAGAAGCTACAGTCCAGGCTATTGTAAGTACAATTATTGCAACTATAGTTGCGCTTAGTAGGTATTTAGAGATATTTTTATTGCTAATGGTATTGGTTTGCCAGTAATGTAATCCTGCAGAAGCAAGCATTGAGATACTGAAGTTTGTTAGCAAGATAAATCTTGCAGGTACTCTTAATAGAGAGAAGCCAGGTATATAATCGTACATTAATCTGTGTATAGGGGTAGCATTGCCAATTGCTATTACAATTCCTATAGTAGCAATTAATAGTAAAGGTGTGCGTAGTGTTTTCATACGCATTCCTAATGTTGCAAGAATCAAAGTGGTTAGTCCCGCAAAGCCTAATTCTACTCGGTCCCATCCGGGCCAGAAATGCTCTGCGCCGCGACCGAACAGGAGTGGAGAAATCATTCCGGCAAGGCCTTCTATGGGAATGGAAAAACGAGAAGCTTCTTCGTAAGTGAAGCTAGCGCGATGTGTATATTGAGACATCTCTATAGAAGGGAAAACAAAGACGGCTGACACACCAATGGTCAATGCGGCAGTATATGAAATGAGACCGAACCATTTTTGTTTTGTAAGAGTTACCTTCAGTTGCCATACAGAATATATAAATATTGGTGTACACACTATTAATGATATTTGGGCATGTCCGGAGAATATTGACAATGACAATGGTATCGCCAAAATGCTGGCCGCTGTTAGTGTTGGTGTGTCGCGGAGTCGTAAAGTGCATAACCATGCCCATGGCAGGTATGAGGCGCTAGCGATTATGTTTAGATTGCCGATGTGGGTAACAAATATTGATGAAAATTGGAATGCTAAGGCTGCTACTAGCGGGGGTCTAATGTCCTTAGATTTGTAGTGATGGTTAGCAGCAAAGTACATGCCTACTCCGGCGATGAAAACATGTAGAACCACCAACCATTCCATTATTCGATATGAGATGTTTGGTAATATTGCTAGTATTAGATTTGGTAGATAAAATAATCCGGACTGGTTGTCAGCAGCGTATGGTGACCCAGAATGAAGATAGGGATTCCATAATGGTAATGCGCCAGTGTGCAGACTTTGGGCAGCGAATCTGTATGTGGGCCACAGAAATGATTCTAAGTCGCCTCCGCCATAGGGTATGTGCCAGTCACCTCCGACTAGTACAGGCCAGAAAAATATAATGGTAGTCAGTAAAACTATGGATACACCAATTGCGTGTGGTTGAAGGGGTTTTTTAGTTATGCTATCTAGCATGAGCGTAAGCTACTGAATCAGAACTGTTGTGAATGATAATCGGCTATTCTGGATCAATATCTGGCTTGCGGGAATGGTTCTGACTGTTTATATGATGATCTGAGATTAGATCTACTGCGTGTGGCAGCGCAGTAGCAAGTACGGTAAGTGCTTCATCTACGGCTTTAGGATTTCCTGGCAGATTGATAATTAGGCTGCGTCCGCGAATACCAGCGATTGCTCTAGAAAGCATTGCATAAGGCGTTATCGATAGGCTAGCAGCTCGGACTGCCTCCATTAATCCTGGAGCTTCTTTGTCAATTACTGCAAGAGTAGCTTCGGGAGTCACATCTCGGATAGACATTCCTGTACCACCAGTTGTAATAATTAGATTGATTTTGTCTTCATCAGCCCAGCGAGATAGTTTTGCACTTATTTTGCTCACGTCATCAGAAACTATGTCCGTCTTCGTACAATTCCATCCTGTTAGTCTATGGATAGATTGTACAACTGCTGGACCGCTAAGGTCTTTTCGAAGACCATGTGCACTTCGGTCGCTGATGGTTAGTACTGCTACTGTTGGATACTTTTCAGGTTCTGATTTGTTCACTTTACTTTGAGGTGTTGGCGAGTTTTCGCCACGGGCCATGTAGGCCGTCTTCTGTCACACCATAGTATATGCGTATGTGTCCCTCTTTTACCCGTTGGCATAAATCTG
>CAJWIA010000218.1 GCA_913040765.1 uncultured Anaerolineales bacterium
GGTAGTTACGTATTTTTCATCCACATTGAGACGCGATAAGATATAGGATATATGAATAACATGCCGTGACTCTGGCCAAGTTCCCGTCGATCCATAAGTCCGCGCATGTGTTCGGCAGGTGTTTTTGCTAGTTCTACCTGGATTGTATGACTGTCGATTGTTATTGATGTCTTTTCCATGTTAGTTAGGGATAGGAAGTGGTTGTATTACCAAATATTGTGGTCGAAATCATCAACGTGTTAGTAATATCAATGCAAGAACTGAAAAACCTAAGCCTGAGAGTTTTGTTAGTGTGAGTGGCTCCTTGAAAATCAAGTACGACAGTACAACCGGTATAACAACTTGTAGGCTTGTTATAGGGAAGATTATACTACCTTGGCCACCCCTGGAAAGTGCAGTATATGCTGTGTAAAATGCTATACATCCTAGTGCGCCCCCAATAATACCTAATGTGACAGATAATCGTGTAAATGTCATTGGTTCTTTGGCGGTATTTTGAAGTATCAAAATCAGACCGAAATAGGGTATAGAGGTCATAAGTAGGTATGTGGGGAAAAGTATTTGATTTTCTGTAGCAATCTTGTTGCTGAATGATGCCAGTCCGGCACAGGCCATTGAAATTGTAGCAAGTAGTATCGTGTTGTTCATTCGGTCTCCATATGCAGTTGTCTGCGGTATTATCTATATCAGATATAGCTAACTACATGATATAAGGTGTCAATTTTGACTTAATTGTACTTATAGGTCGGCTACTGTACATTGCCTAATGTACTACGAATTGGCCGATAATGCCATTATTTGTCTATATAAGCTGTCTTTTTTGAGATGGGGCAGTTGCGCATACAAATAAACTGGGTAGACTAATACTTGTAGAGTATATAGATGCTTTGTTTGACTGCGCAGAATACGATGTTAGAATGGTTGATACTCACTAGGAATTGATAGGTGACAATATGGAATATCGATCTTTAGGTAGAACTGGAATTAAAGTCAGCAAATTGTGTTTGGGATGCCTTACTTTTGGTGCAGCTACTGAACCGGAAGACTCCTATGATATGGTTGATGGAGCTATTGATGCTGGAATAAATTTCTTAGATACGGCCAATCAATACAGCTTGGGAAAGTCAGAGGAAGTTACTGGTGAAGCCCTAAAGAGAAATGGCAAAAGAAATCGTATTGTCCTAGCAACTAAGGTTTATAGAGTAATGTCAGAAGAAGATCCTAACGCAGCTGGGGCTAGTAGAAGACACATCATTGAGCAATGTGAGGCAAGTTTAAAAAGGTTACAAACTGACTATATCGATCTATATCAAATTCACAGACCAAGCGTAGATGTGCCGATAGATGAAACATTGAGAGCCTTGGACGATTTGATTGCTTCGGGGAAGGTTAGGTATATCGGGAGTACGACTTTTCCAGCTTGGAAGCTAGTAGAATCACTATGGGCATCAAAAGAACATGGATTGAATAGATTTGTCTCGGAGCAACCACCATACAATTTGCTGGATAGGCGAGTTGAACGCGAGGTTATCCCCATGGCGCAGACGTATGGATTTGGGATTATTCCATGGAGTCCACTGGGTGGTGGCTTACTAACTGGCAAGTATCGTAAAGACAAAATGCCTACACATGGACGCTATAACGATATGACGGGGAAACCGTGGCTTGAGTCTACTTTCACCAAGGAAGCGCTTGATGCTGTCGAGCAGTTGATACCAATGGCAGAAGCTAAATCATGTACGCTGTCCCAATTTGCATTGGCATGGCTAATGAATAGGCCGGCTGTAACTAGTCCTATTATTGGGCCTCGCACTATGGAACAACTCGACGATAATATTCGGGCACTAGATATTACGTTTGTACAGGATGAATTAGATGAAATTGATGCGGTAATACCGCCAGGAAGAATGATCTCACCATTTTATCGAGACGAGGGTTTTGGGTCACATATATATCGTTGGTAGTCATCATTGTCCTTACAGAAGGAATCTATGATCAAACGATGCTTAAATGTTGAACTAGAATCTATGTTGACCGTAATAAACGATGCAGCGCAGGCTTATTATGGAGTAATACCCCAAGACGCTTGGCATGAACCCTATATGGGTAGAGATGAATTGAAGAGTGAAATTCGCGCTGGCGTAAAGTTTTGGGGTTACTATGTCAAAGAATGCCTAGTCGGCGTTATGGGTGCCCAGGACAAACAAGATGTTACGCTCATACGACATGCTTATGTGTGTACTAGTGAACGCCGTAATGGCGTAGGCACTAAGTTGCTAGAACACTTGGAGGAATGCTCAAAAAAGCCAATACTTGTTGGAACTTGGGCGGACGCTACCTGGGCAATAGAGTTTTATAAGAAAAATGAATATAGGCTTATTTTGGGTGATGAACGTGGTATGCTTTTGGAGAAATACTGGACTGTGTCTACAGAACAAGCTAGTGCTTCTGTAGTATTGGCTAATGCGAAGTGGACGGGGAGTGATTGATGAGCGAAATTGTAATGTATGGGACGACTTGGTGTAGCGACTGTACCCGCGCAAAACGTTTCTTCGAAAGAAATGAAGTGGACTACAAATGGGTTAACATTGACCAAGAAACAGAGTTTGTCGACTATGTGCTTGGTGTAAACGATGGACTGAGGATCGTTCCAACTATAGTTTTCGGAGATGGGTCGATTTTGGCGGAGCCGTCTGATGGGGATCTCGCTTTGAAATTGGATCTGGATGATATATGAGTTGGTGGAATCAGGCTATACAGCGACTTCTGAGTGGCTTGAATGACAAAGCTTCGGACGGTGACTCGAAGGAAGAGTTTGAGCAGTCAGAA
>CAJWIA010000219.1 GCA_913040765.1 uncultured Anaerolineales bacterium
AAGATTACCCCCATCTAACAGACCATATGCTGTTAGCATTTACTGAGATGATTTCAGCCGACGACATAGAGTGTCTATGTGATGCTCTAGGAGAGATATCATGAATACATCTGGCAATATTGCAGAACCAACAGTTTATGAATTAAGTAGCCCAGGTCGCAGTGGAGTAACTCTTCCAAAACCAGATGTCCCTATTGAAAAATTACCAACTGATATTATGCGAGATGATTTAGATCTACCCGAATTAACACAGCTTGATGTGATACGTCATTATCAGAGTCTGTCTCAATTGAATCATTCAATAGACTCTGGGTTTTATCCTCTCGGTTCTTGCACTATGAAATACAATCCGCGTGTAAATGAGGATGCAGCTCGCTTAGCAGGATTTATGCATAGCCATCCCCTGCAAGATGAAAATACTGTGCAAGGGAATTTAGCTCTTATGTACGAACTACAAGAGTGGCTTAAGGAAATTGGAGGTTTTGCAGCAGTGACATTACAACCAGCTGCTGGTGCACATGGAGAACTGACAGGAATAATGATGATGCGTGATTATCATCTATCTCGTGGAGACAGCATACGGCGTAAGATATTAATCCCGGACTCCGCACATGGCACCAATCCTGCCAGCACAACAATGAGTGGCTTAGAGGTTATTGAACTACCTTCGGACAGTAGAGGAAACGTCGATATAGATGCTTTAAGGTCCGAGTGTGGCGAAGACATTGTAGGACTCATGATAACCAATCCAAACACATTAGGATTGTTTGAGGAACAAATTGAAGAAGTTGTAAAAATTGTACGAGACTGTGGTGGGCTGATTTACGGAGATGGAGCAAACATGAATGCTCTGACAGGGATTGTACGGCCAGGCGACATAGGATTTGATGTAATGCACTACAACCTACACAAAACATTTTCAACACCACATGGAGGAGGAGGTCCTGGCTCCGGGCCGGTAGGTGTTTCAGAAAAGCTGGTAGATTTTCTTCCGACACCAATAATAAAAATAGTTGAACAAGGAAACGAGCAGGACCCACCACTATATGGATTTGCCACTCCCAAACACACAATTGGTCGCATGAAAGCTTTCAACGGTCAATTTGGCGTATTGGTACGTGCATACACGTATATACGTGTCCATGGAGCTGCGGGACTCCGGTCCAACTCAGAACATGCCGTGCTTAACGCAAATTATTTACGATCAAAAGTACAAGATGTGTATCACTTGCCATACGACCGACCCTGTTTACATGAATTTGTTGTAGAAGGGCGTTGGAACGATGCTCCAGAAATCCACGCTCTCGATATAAGCAAACGTCTAATGGATTTTGGTTTTCACCCACCTACCAACTATTTTCCACTAATTGTGCATGAGGCTTTAATGATTGAACCTACTGAAACAGAGAGTAGGGAGACACTAGATAAATTCGCAAATGCATTAGTACAAATAGCTAATGAAGCACGCAATGATCCTGAATTGCTGCTTACAGCACCTCATATTACTCCTTCGGCACGGATGGACGAGGTACAAGCTGCAAGGCAGCTAGTTTTGTGCTGCAGACCAAGTTACATGTCAGATCCACAGTATGTGAATAGCTAAACCTTATTTGCAGTTATGCTTATAAAAGCTCAACTCAACTGATTCGCTTAACTTGAAACCTATCTAAATCTCGGGCTACTACAACTGAAGGAAATACTTCAGCAGCCTCGGAAAGAACATCACGGGCTCTGTATCTACGAGAGATATGTGTAAGGTACAAACTACTAACATTAGCCTCTCTAGCTAATTCAGCGGCCTGTCGTGCAGTTAAGTGACCAAATCTCTCTGCAAGAAGCTTGTCACACTCCAGATATGTAGCTTCTATCACTAAAGCATCAGCTTTGTTACAGTATTCCAGTAAATCATCTGTTGTCCCTGCATCACCAACATGCACTAATTTAGTGCCAGGTATGGTGGGCCCCAAAACATCATCTGGATCAATGGTTTGACCATCAGACAACTGTATGGAGCAGCCCTTTACAAGTTCACGCCTTTCAGGACCATGTGGAACACCTAGTTCAAAAGCCTTTTCATTTAGAAATGGACGTCGTGCGGGTTCCTTGAAAACAAACCCAAAACAATGTCCACCACGATGATTGACTGGGAAAGCCTCCAACTCAAAAGATTCTTCCTCAAGAATTGGTCCTGGTTCTAGCTCTCTAAGTTCAATTTGAAATTGTGCCCTTTCGCCACGAAATACAACTCCGAATATCAAATTGCGTATACGCTCCAGTGCGGATCGTCCTGCCCATATTTCAACATGTTCAATTGCTTCCCAACGAGTTAATGTCGAAAGTAAGCCTGCTAGACCAAGAATGTGGTCTAGATGACCATGAGTAATTAATATTCTAGTAAGCCTCTTAAAACCAAAACCACTACGTAATATCTGTCTTTGTGTACCTTCACCACAATCTATCAGAAAGCGATATTCTTGATGTAAAACCATATGTGCAGAAAGCCCTCTACTTACTGAAGGTGCAGATGCAGAGGTTCCAAGAAAAACAAAATCAAACACTTTTCGTAACTCCTACCGACAAATATAATATGCCTAAGTTAATGCAGCTAGATTTATACAACGATTATAACGCATGAAAGCACAGATGTTGACCCATGCCTATGGTATGATTGCACACTAGTCTTGTGGCGAGAATGATATACTGCCCATATATATAACGGGTGAATTTACTATGAAAAGTATTGCGGTTGTTGGAGCAGGATATGTAGGTTTAGTCACTGGTGCCTGCTTTGCAGATTTAGGTAATAAGGTTAAGTGCCTAGATATAG
>CAJWIA010000220.1 GCA_913040765.1 uncultured Anaerolineales bacterium
ATGTCTTCAGCATCGGCACGATACACAGAAGCTAGTCCCTCCACAGTATCACCTTCGTAAACTATCCTTACGACGCCAGTCACTGGTGATATAAGCAACTCTTGGTCAGGTCGCAACAAATGTGGATCATCTTTCAGTATGGAATTACTCCATAGAATGGTCTCTGGAGAAATTCCATATTTCTCAGATATACCAAAAATAGTATCGCCCGAGCGTACAGTATAGGTAATCACCTCTTGCCGTGGTCGACTCGGTATATGAGTCCGAATATTGATGGTACGGGTAATCTGATCAGTCAATATACTTCCCTCAGACTCTGAACCGATTGGACTAACCACATTTGCCACATCATCACGCGATTCGAATTCTGATTGATCGAGTTTGGAATAATCTAAAAGCAGAGTGGGGAATTCTATTTCTAGCTTTAAAGCACTTATGCCAATAGTTACAATAACTATCAATATAAGTACTGCATGGACACCATAACGTACAATTAATGAACGGAACACTTATTATAAAATGTCTGCCAATTCCCCAAGAACGATCAACAAATCATCTTTAGTCATATAATAGACTTACTCAGAGTCTTTTCCTAATTGTTCCAAAAACGCAAAATTATTCTCTGACTGCCGGATTTGGTTCATTACTGCCTCAGTAGCAGCTCCCATATCCATACCTGCTCCTGTTGGTGCCGGAGAAATCATCTGATTATACATACGACGCATCAGCCAAACACGTTGGGTAATATCAGGTCCTAACAGCAATTCTTCTCTCCTAGTAGATGACCGATCTATATCGAGAGCTGGAAATACTCTACGTTCTTGCAATCTTCTCGACAGATGTAATTCCATGTTTCCAGTACCTTTGAACTCTTCGTACACCATGTCATCCATCCTTGATCCTGTATCAACCAAGCAAGTGGCAACTATCGTAAGTGATCCTCCATGTTCTATATTTCTAGCTGCTCCAAAGAAACGTTTGGGAGGATATAGAGCTGCTGGGTCAAGTCCACCAGAAAGTGTACGGCCCGAAGGAGTCACTATCAAATTATAGGCTCGAGAAAGACGAGTAATGGAGTCCAACAAAATAGCAACATCACGTCCACATTCTACTAATCGTCTAGCACGCTCTAATGCCATTTCAGCTACTTTCACATGTGCTGTCACTGGTTCATCAAATGTGCTAGCTACAACTTCAGCATCTACAGAACGATCCATATCAGTCACCTCTTCAGGACGCTCGCCAATCAATGCCACCATTAAGTGAACTTGAGGATATTTGAGTGAAATAGCATTTGCCAACTGCTTCATTACAGTCGTTTTACCAGCTTTCGGAGGCGAAACAATCAACCCACGCTGCCCCTTACCAATAGGAGCAACTAGGTTAATCAGTCTTGTTGCTAATGAATGTTGATCAGTTTCTAAGTCAAAACGTTCATCCGGAAAAATTGGGGTTAATGAGTGGAAAGTTGGACGTTTTTTGGCCTCTTCTGGATCCATTCCATTAACCGCTTCAACTCGAATCAGACCAAAATATTTTTCGCTATCTTTTGGCGGTCTAACCTGTCCAATCACCATATCTCCTGTACGCATCCCAAAACGTTTGATCTGTGACTGACTTACATAAACATCATCTGCACTAGGAAGCAATTGTCCGGACCTCAAAAACCCGATACCATCATCAACTATTTCCAAGACACCTCCCCGTAAGGTATGGCCTCCTTTCTCAGCCTTAGCCCGCAAAAGGCCCAAGATTAACTCATCCTTTTTCATTCGCTTATATCCCGATACTTCCAACTCCTCAGATAGTTTTCGTAATTCTTCCAAGGTTTTCTTTTCTAGTTTAACTATATCCATATTATTATTCCCGATCATAAATTATTTGCGAAAAACGCATTAGTTTGTCCCAACGATGTTTGCTAATAACTTCTCTAACAGTTCCGGACTTAGAACGCATAACTAAAGAGTGCGTTCTAGCACTGTCACCAAAATATTTCACCCCGCTAACTAACTCTCCATCAGTAATCCCAGTAGCTGCAAAAAAACAATTGTCACTGGACACCAAGTCTTCCATTTGAAGGACAGCATTGAAATCGTAACCCATTTTATGGCCTAATGATTTTTCATTGTCATTCCGAGGCCAAAGTTTGCCTTGGATTTCTCCACCCATACATCTTAGTGCACAAGCTGATAGTACTCCCTCAGGAGTACCACCTATTCCCATCAATACATCAATACCTGATCCAGGCCAGGCTGTCATCACAGCTCCAGCCACATCACCATCAGTGATCAAACGGATACGAGCTCCAGTATTTCGCAAGTCAGCTATAAGTTCGTCATGACGTGGGCGATCCAATACAACTACAGTAAGATCATCAACATCGCAACCCTTAGCTCTAGCAATATTTACCAAATTAACCCTTGCTGGAGCATCGATATCTATAGAAGTTTTCGCATCCGGACCAACAGCTATTTTGTTCATATAAACAAACGGTCCAGGATTAAACATACTACCACTATCAGATGCGCCCACTGTAGATAAAGCATTTGCGCGACCCATAGCTAGTAAACTAGTACCATCAATTGGGTCGACAGCAATATCAATACTTGGCACGCTGCCTGTACCTACAATTTCACCATTAAACAACATAGGGGCATCATCCTTCTCGCCCTCTCCTATAACCACAGTTCCTGTCATGTCAATCGTATTGAGCATGAGCCGCATAGCTTCCACAGCAGCATGGTCACTAGCATTTTTTTTATTCCGACCCATAAATCTACCAGATGCAAGGGCGGCTGCTTCGGTTACCCTTACTAATT
>CAJWIA010000221.1 GCA_913040765.1 uncultured Anaerolineales bacterium
TGCTTACTCCATATGGTGACAAAGGCGCAGGTAACATGCCTTCAGTCTTAGCTCCCTTATCACGAGCTTCCCCATATATAGAAGATGAACTTGCATACGTCATCCGTAGTACGCCAGCATCACGTGCTGCAACCAACAAATTCAATGTAGCAATAACACCCGCTTGGTTATTTCCAATAGGATCATCCACCGAGCGAGGTACACTAGGAATAGCCGCCTGATGGATCACATAATCTACTCCATCTACCACCTTACGCGCATAATCTAATTCTGCCAAATCTCCTTCAACTAGCTCTATGGAATCCCATACCATAGCAAGATTGTGTCTACGACCTGTAGAAAAATTGTCAGCTACACGCACCTGCTGCCCTTGATCTACAAGAGCAGATACTATGCTAGATCCTATAAATCCGGCTCCACCAGTTACAAGATATTTCAACTTTACACCGTATTCCTCTTTATAGCTTCATGACTAGAAGACACATCATGTTTGGAATTGATACTGTTAACACACAGAACTTGCGCGAGCAGTAGATTATATATCTTCTCAGTATCAACAATCATTTTTTCGACTGAAAATGTATTCTGTACTCGTAATTGCCCCTTTCGACCACACTCTAGCATTTTGTGGGGTGACCTTAGTGCTGCAAGTATACTACCAGCGAGCGCATCACTATCTTTAGATTTTACCAACCAGCCGGTTTCACCATCCAGAACCACTTCTGGAATCCCACCCACCTCAGTTGCAACAATAGATAGAGAAAGAGACATAGCTTCTAATAACGCCAAACCAAATCCCTCCCATTCTGAAGCTAGCACAAACAAATCTGTGCTAGGCAAAATATCCATAACATCTGTACGCCAACCTGCAAACATAACATTTTTTGAAATGCCTAGTTTGATTACAGTATCTTCTAAGTCTTTACGCAAAGGCCCATCCCCCAACAAAAGGAGTGATACCTCAGGTAATTGATCAACTACGGATCTGAAAGCTCTAAGTAACCATTTGTGACCCTTCTGCTCAGTCAGACGCGCCGCACATACTAATATCGGACCCTTAGATAGTCCAAATTCGGATCGCACATCAATAACTTCTCTGTTTTGTTCAGAGACAGGTAAACCATAGTACACCGTGTCGACGACAGAGCCTGGCACTTTCTCATGCTCAATAGTGAAAACTCGTACTCTTTCAGATATAGCTATAAAACGATTTGTATATCTATTGACTATTCTTAGCAAAACCGACAGTGGCGATTGAGTACGAAAAGGATCATCATTATGACGCGATGATATTACTGCTGGTACACCTGCCATGCGAGCAGCTATAGTACCGTAAAAATCAGCGTGAATTAGGTGTGTGTGTACTATTGATGGAGCTAAATCACGCAATCGAAGCATTAGCCTAACAACTAAACTTGGGTCAACATGCCTATTGATAATCATTCTTTGAGTAGTCACACCGGCCTGATGCAATGCACTAAAAAGTTTATCAACAGGTTTTTTGGGTTCAGTAAGCACAATTACATAAATATCAAAACTCTGTCTGTCTAGTTCTGGCAACATAGTAATTAAATGCTGCTCTGCTCCAGCTATTCCCGTAGCCTTGATAATATGTACAATTCGATTCACAGCCTAGGCACCTCAATTGAGGAAGTTGCAACAGATGATTTGTGATCAGACATCGGCCAAAGAAATTTTCTACTTCTATAACCCAACTCCATTACTACGTATGGCGCCATGATTAAATAAAGGGGCATTATAGGGAATATATAGCGTGGAATAATGGTCAAAAGAGCATACACTCCACTAAAACACAGAATTACTATCGCTAAAATACTCCATTGCATAAATTCTCGTCTCTGCCTAATCATGTATAGTATTGATAATGCAATAGAACCATAATGGAGGATATATATCCAAAGTTTGGGAAAAAATGCAGGTGATTTAATTGTATCCATGCGAGCTTGGTCAGAATTACTGGATAGCATATCCTTAATGCTTTCGTCACCAAAAACCACACCTACAGATACAGTTCCAAACGGCTGTAGGTAAGCCTCACCCAATCGGACTGTCCTTAAGCGAAAGAAACCAATCGGGTCTGACACAATAATATTGATTGCATCATTAATATAGCTATATCGATCAGCACCACCATTTCCTATGCGTAAATCATAAATCTTATCCAGCATTTCTTGTTTTCTAAATGACCGACCATCTCCTTGCGAACCCATCCAAAAATGTGCTGCTCCCCCTTGTACAATTGTGGGATTCCCAAACACCACCCAGTTTCGCACTATCCATGGTGTGACAACTATAGCAAATCCCGATACCAAGCACACCCAAGAACGCCATATTCGCAACTCTTTCCTTAACAAAAATAAATGTAAAAGGAATATTAATGGTAATAACTGCACTATTCCACGAGTTAGAGTGGTAATTCCTGTGGAAACACCAACCAATATCCACATTCTGATATTATCGCTCTGAATAGCTACCACATATAACCATATGCTAAGCATCAACAATATTGTCAGCAAAGTTTCCGTTGATACTGATCCGCTTTCCACGATGAAGCGCAAGTCAACTGCTAATAATACTGCCGCTGCAATACCAACCTCCAATCGAATACATCGCCTACCCAGATCAAATACTAGTAATGGTAGACAAGCACCCATCAAAGCCTGACCAAATCTTGCGACAACCACCACATTTTCAAATCCAAAAACTATTTGAAGAAATGCCAAATAGGCTGGATACACCGGTCCAACAACAGCAACTGGATCGTTGCCATAGGTTAGTCCCATTCCCCT
>CAJWIA010000222.1 GCA_913040765.1 uncultured Anaerolineales bacterium
ACAGCCTTTCGTAAGTCGTCAGCCTCCTCAGCAGTATATCCAGCCAAATCCATTGCAGCAAACATTAACTGTTCCTGATACACAGGTCTACCATAGGTTTCTGAAAAAATAGGTTCTAACGACGGATGCAAGTACGTAACTTTCTCTTCACCATGCATCCGACGAATATAGTGAGGTATAAAATCCATTGGACCAGGACGATATAATGCTACCATTGCAATAACATGCTCTAAACGAGTAGGTTTCATTGCACGCAAAAATCGACGCATTCCCGCACCTTCAACCTGAAACACGCCTGCCACATCTCCCCGTCCTAACAAATCAAAGCTTGCCGAATCATCCACTGGTATATTACGTAAATTGTAGTCAACACCATGCCTTTCCTTGATCAACTCGCATGCACGCGCCATTACTGTCAAAGTACGCAGACCTAAGAAATCCACCTTGAGAAGTCCTAGTGCATCGAGCACCTCCATTTCAAATTGAGTTGTTGAAGGAATAACACTTTGCTGAGTATTGTTTCGAGTGGCACGATGTAAAGGTATATATTCAACCAAAGATTTGTCAGCAATCACCACTCCAGCTGCATGAGTTCCAGCATTTCTATGAACACCTTCAAGACTATGAGCAAGATCTATCATTTTCCGAAGCTTTTTGTCAGACTTGTGAATTGCAATAAAATCTGGCACATTCTTCAGTGCACCACCTATATCCACTGGATTACCAGGTACATTTGGCACCAGTTTTGCCACTCGATCTACATCACTAAGTGGAATATCCATAACACGGCCCACATCTCTAATTGCAGCTCGAGCCTTAAGTGTGCCAAAGGTAATAATCTGTGCTACTCTATCTTCACCATATTTATTAGACGTATATTCCAATACCTCATAACGACGGTTATCTTGAAAATCTAAGTCAATATCAGGCATAGAAGCACGTCCAGGATTTAGAAAGCGTTCAAAAATTAATCCATGTTCCAGAGGACAAACTAGAGTAATACCCAATGCATAGGCAACAATAGAACCAGCCGCCGAACCACGTGCGTTATACCAGATACCTTGTTCAGAAGCAAAGTTGCAGAGATCCCACACTATCAAGAAATAGGCATCAAAATTCATGTCGCCAATTACCTGCAGTTCCATGTCAAGCCTATCTTGAACTACAGATTCGGAGGCTGAATCACCATATCGTTCAATTACACCTTTATTGCATAAATGGCGAAGATAGCTAGAATTGTCATATCCATCAGGCACCGCGAATTTAGGTAAATGCACGCCATCAGTAGACGGATTAACAGAACAACGCTCTGCTACAAGTAATGTATTATCTAAAGCTCCAGGGACATGTCCAAATAGCTTCTCCATTTCATCTCGAGAACGCAAGAAGTATGAATCATTATTCATACGCATACGTTTTTTATCAGTCAGAAGAGCATTAGTCTGTACACACAATAAAACATCATGTAGTTGCGCATCTACATTGTCTACATAATGCACATCATTAGTAGCAACAAACTCAATCCCGTAGTGAGGACCAAACTCTAGTAAAAACTTATTCACTTCGTTCAGGCTAGGTATATCGTGATCTTGTAACTCTATAAAAAATCTTTCAGTACCAAAAACCTGAATATAATAATCCATGAGTTCGTGAGCACGTTTTGTGTTCCCAGACAATAATGCTCTAGGAATTTCCCCTGACAAGCAGCCGGTTGTACATATTATGCCTTCAGCATGCGATGATAAAAAGTCATGGTCTATACGAGGCTTGTGGTAAAAACCCTGTAGTTGCGATGCAGTTGCAATCTTTAATAGATTTTGATAGCCAGTCTGATTCTCAGCAAGCAACAGAAGATGAGAACTCTTGGAATCATGCTGAGCCTCTCTATCACTCATGTTACGAGCAGCCATATAAGTTTCCATACCCAAAATTGGATTAATATTGACCTCATTACACGCATGGAAAAATTCAACTACTCCATACATCGCACCATGATCAGTAAGAGCAAGTGCTGGCATGTTTAGCTCACTTGCTCTAGCTGCTAATGACCTGACGTTGCTTAGGCCATCTAATAGAGAATATGAAGAATGGGTATGAAGATGAACAAAGGACATTCAGATGACTTTTAAAAAACAGGCTACCAGGATATATACAGTATGAGGATTATAGCATGCAGGTCGACTTAGCAACATACTACAACAAGATGTCACCTAAAGTTAACCGAGCAAACAAATTTATACCTAAATCGACTTAAGTCATAGATTGTTTCTAGCTACGAGGAGTAAGGCAGCCACAGTTTTAATATCGCTAAACTCACCGGCACATACTTGTTCTAATAATTTCTCAAATGGGACTATATGTACAACGATATCCTCATCAACATCTTGAGGCAAAGGATCAGGGTTTAACCCCTTAGCTAGATAAACCTCCATGGTTTCTGAAGAATATCCCGGCGCTAAATAAAAGCTACCTGCAGATATCAAGTGGTCAGCAGACATTCCTATCTCTTCTCTAAGTTCGCGCTTTGCAGTATCAAATGATGATTCGCCTTTTTCAAGAGTGCCTGCTGGTATTTCCATTAATACCTTGTCAACTGCATGCCTATACTGCGATACTAAATACACATTGTCATGCTCGTCTATTGCCACAATAGCAACACTGCCCGGGTGCTCCACAACTTCACGGCAAACAATTTGTTTCCTCAAAGAGGAGGAAACACTGTCAGTACGCAGATGTACTACTCTACCCTGATATACATATTTGCTAGAAACAACTTCAAACTTTGTTTTCATTCAAATTACACT
>CAJWIA010000223.1 GCA_913040765.1 uncultured Anaerolineales bacterium
GTATATGCTCCGAATCTAGCTAGTATTGCAGGTATAGTCATAATCGACCCAGACCCTAGTTCGCCACTAAGCATATCTACCCAGCGCCGTAACGATATTGGATCATAGTCAGCTAGATAAAGCATTTTGCCATGCATGTTGGCTTCAGGAACCTCCAACAACTGTATGTACTGATGCACTAAATTGCCAACATACCCATATGATTTTAGTAGAAGTTTACGTCCCACATGAAAGTATCGACCTTTCTCCACTAGAGATATAAAGTTTTGGTAGTGTTTATTCATACCAGGTCCCCAAACTGTAGTGGGACGTACAATACACCACGATTTGCCACCACCATTGTTTTTATAAACAATCTGTTCGCCTAGCACTTTGCTTTCCCCATACTTTGTATGTGGCTGCCAATCCTTATTGTTTTGAGGTATGTAACCTGGTCTACACACCAACTGCGTGGAAGTATAAATACAACGGATTACACTATCAGTAGATTGAACAGCAGCAGCTATATTCTCAACACCGGCGACATTAGCATCATAATCAATCAGCAAATCAGCTTTCTCATCCAAATCTGTTCGTGCTGCCAGATGCATAACGTGAGTCGGTTCAAATTCCAGAAATATTGCTTTCAACTTCTCGGCATCCAATATGTCGCATTCTTGAAAAGTAAAGCCTTCTGGTCTTGATACAGGCACATTAACATCGATACCCAACACCAAGTGACCGCGCTCTATAATGCCACGAACCAGATGACACCCAATAAAACCTGAACTTCCTGTGATTAAGACTTTCATTTTTTCACTATGTAGTTGCCAATCACCAGTACATCCATCTTAGTACGCATAAAACAGGCAATCGCTTCCTCAGGTGTACATACAATAGGCTCATTTTCGTTGAAGCTTGTGTTCAGAACAACGGGCACACCTGTATGTTCATAAAACGCGTTAATCAATTCATAGTAGGGTAAGGATATATCTCTTGTCACAGTTTGTAGTCTACCAGACCCATCTACATGAGTGACAGCTGGAATAATTTCGCGTTTTTCTGGCAACACTCCATAAACTTTCAACATGAAGGGGTCAGGATATGATTGATCAAAGTAATCACCCATATATTCCTCAAGCACAGCTGGTGCAAAAGGCCTGAAACTCTCACGGTTTTTTATGCGAGAGTTAAGCAAATCCTGTGTACTTGAATGACGAGGATCTGCTATGATACTACGATTTCCTAATGCCCGAGGACCCCACTCCATCCGCCCTTGAAACCATCCAATCACATTACCTTTTGCAATCAACCGTGCAGTCTCTTTTGCCAATACAGGAACATCCAATGTGGAAAATTCCAAACTATGTCTCCTTAAGGCAAATTCCACATCTCCGTTAGAGAATTGAGGACCTGTAAACGCATTAGACATGTTGTAAGTACGAGGAAAATCCAAGATCTGATGATATATGTAATAACAAACGCCAAGTGCAGTACCGGCATCACTAGCAGCAGGTTGTATAAATATTTCAGTAAAATCAGTATTGGGCAGCACCTTACCATTAAATACGCTGTTTAAAGCTACGCCTCCTGCCATACACAGATTATCACACCCTGTTTCTTTAGAAAGCTTAGCAAGCAGTGCAAATTCTGCTTCCTCAGTAATAACTTGTAGTGAAGAAGCTACATCCTGATGATAAGATGTTAAAGTTTCATTTGGTTGACGACCTTCTCCGAATAACCTCACAAATTTGTCAGAGTAAAGCCGTCCTATCTTTGGCTTTCCACCTGTCCAACTCATGGTGCCACCTTCAGCCTGGTACCTCAAAAAAGTTTGGTCAACTTCAAAGGTGTTGTCAGACTGCACTCGCAATATGCGTCGCAATTTATCTACATAATGCGGCTCTCCATAAGGAGCTAATCCCATTACTTTCCCCTCATCACCATATTGACTAAAACCCAACCATTGTGATACCGCTGTATATAATATGCCAATTGAATGGGGGAAATGAATCGCACCACTAACATTAAACTTGTTGCCACTGCCAGTACCCCACATTGTGCTAGTAAAATCGCCCATGCCATCAATTGACAACACCGCTGCATTTTCATAGGGTGACACAAAAAATGTACTTGCCATATGGGCGCGATGATGTTCCACGTTGTGAAAACTAGCTTTAAGATCACGTCGATTAATATTCAAATTGTCACATAATACACTGGATATATTACCAACGACCTGTCGATTTCTTAAGCGGTCAAGAAGTAATTGAGGTGAAGGACCCCTCTGTATTGCATACCTTGCTTTCCTAACTATATTTGCGTTTGGATCACGAGATATACCGATGTGTTCCACATCATTCACAGATATGCCAGCTTCGCTCAGACAATATTTTATGGCATGCACTGGAAATCCAGCCCAATACTTGACTCTCTCAAAACGTTCTTCTTCGGCAGCCGCAATCAACTCACCATCTTTGATAAGACATGCTGATGCGCCTCCATGATATGCATTTAGACCCAGTATATACATTAAGCTTTTAGCTCCTAAGACAGTGGCAAGACCACATAACGTTTAATCAATAGACCCATCACTCTAACCTCTCGCACATAAATAGCATTTTCTATGTCCTCATATCGTCCCAATGCCGCAACTTTGTGGTTAATTGATGAATCAGATTCAGGAAAGCGCGATTCGTCAATCAGATAGAACGAATTTGTAAGGACGGGATTATGTCTGCTTGCGGCTATATTAATCTTATTCTCATTAACATATTCTGCTATATCAGCAGATGCATGTCCCTCAGCACTGT
>CAJWIA010000224.1 GCA_913040765.1 uncultured Anaerolineales bacterium
ATACACCCACCGCTAATGGGTGGACAAGCACCGCCGCAGCAAGCTTTTCCAAGTTAACGAAACAAAGGTGTGCTTGATACGCGTTCTAAGCGGATATAGGCAGTAGCAAAAATAGAACAATGATATTTAATCCGATAGGAGACTGAATATCTCCAGCTAATCAGAAAGTGGCAATTCAATCCATGCGTTTCTCTCAACAGATAGTTCCACTGCGTTTATTATTTCCTGTACCCACGCTCCGTCGTGGAAATTTCCCTGATTATCAAGAGTGTTATCATTGATTTCGTCGATGAAATGTTTGATTAAGTTTGCGTAGAATAGTGTGCGCCATGGTTCTTTGGCATGTCCTCCACTTGGATAAAATTGTGAAGGAATTGGCATTTGTTTGAACTCAACCGAGTCAGGAGTCGCTACGGTTATTGTTTCTGCAATATCCGATTCCTCTACCATACGACAAATTATTGCTCCTTTATCTCCATATATTCGTGCTTCGATTCCTGGATAGTTTCCAATTGTCACGAAGCTAGTCTGGATTGAGCTTAACACTTCATTGGTGTATTCACCTATGAATATGTCACCATCATCAATATTTAGTCTCAACATCTCGTTACTGCCACGGATAGGGCGATTGGGAATAAAGTTTTTCATTATACCGATTACGCGCGCATAATCCGCTCCTATCCACCAGTGTCCTATGTCTATTATCGGCGCGCCATATTCCAATAAAGAAGCCGTCTGTATCTTCGAGGTATCATCCTGCGGATGAATTTGTCGGAGAGGAACATGAGGGTCGAGCCACTGAGAGTTTTGTTCGAAACCATTGAATATATATGGTTTTCCAATAAAACCATTGTCGATTAGTGATTTAGCATACTGTGCTCCTGGACTATAACGGAAAGTGAAACCCAGTTTTGTCTTTATTCCTTTTTTCTCGGCCTCAATTGCTAGTCGTTTTGTATCTTTGAAGTTGAAGGCTACGGGCTTTTCGCAAAGTACGTGTTTACCTGAACTAATAGCTGCTAAAGCCAATTCGGTGTGGGTGTGAGAAGGTGTGACGATGTCGATTACATCTATATCAGGTTCTGCAATTACTGTTTGCCAGTCGTTGCTCCATTTTTCGATACCATGCTCAGAAGCTATATCTTGTGCTTTAGCCTTGTTGATATCGCAGATTACCACAACCTCGCTTCGAGGGTCCCTAGCCCAACCTGGCAAATGGGCAAGCTCTGCCCATTTGCCAGCTCCTAATACACCAATGCGAAGTTTGTCTTTACTCATGAGGATTGATGGAATAAGTCTCTGTGCTGTGGTGAGGGCCACGAATTGCTAATTTACCAGCACTATAACCACCATCTACTTGGATATGTTGACCGGTAATGAACTCTGCCTCTTTGGAAGATAGGAACATCACCATGTTTGCTATCTCTTCGGGGTGAGCGAGTCGGTTCAAGGGCACCATATTTAGGAATGTATCGATATACTCGCGAGTGGCGCCGCCACCCCGTGAGACAGTCGAGACATTTGTCAGGCCGGGACTTACGCAGTTCACGGTGATATTATGTTTGCCAAGTTCTAGAGCCATTACTTTCGTGAGCATTACAATACCGGCTTTGGATACACAATGTGGTGCTGCTTCGGTTCGGGCGTTGACTGCGGCAGTGGAGCCTATGTTTATGATTCGACCTCCTTGGTTTTGAGTTATCATCTGGCGGGCTGCCGCTCTAGAGCACAGAAATGAACCCCTCAATTGGACATTTATCTGATGGTCCCAATCAGCATCGGTTAGTTCGACTACTTCTTTGTGCACTCCCACGCCGGCATTGTTTATAAAGACATCGAGATGCCCCCAGGTGTCCAGGGCTGAGTCCAGCATGATGTCTACTTGGTCAGGTTGAGAGATGTCAGTAAGAGAAACTATAACGTCGCCACCCTCGGCCTTTAGTTTCTCAGCTACTGTATGCGACCATTCTTTATCCAGATCGGCTATGATACCTTTAGCGCCGGCTCGCACAAATGCGGTAATGATAGCTCGACCGATTCCGGAGGCTGCACCGGTAACTATGACTACAGTATTCTCAAAAGATTGTGTATGCATGCTTTGGTTCCTCCTTGCTAGGATGTTGCACATATTAAGTTGTTGGAGTTGAAATGCACAATTGTCCGCTCTTCCTACGCTTAGATGTTTTACGTTTCTTTTTGCCCTACTCAGAGTTTTGTTGATCATTCAGGTGGATCAGTTCTATTGATTTTCTGGCAAAACGCTCGCCCATTACCTTGTATCCTTCTTTTGTGTAGTGTAATGCATTCTCTGGACCATTAATATCGTCAGTATCAACCCAAGCGGCATGTGGCGTAGTTTCGGCGAATTCAACCTGAGCTTTCCGCACTAGACACCAATGAACGTATTTTTCATTATTCATATCGAAATCACTAATTCTACCAATGACAAAATTGATGTCTGTGCGTGCCAAGTCGTCGCTTAGTTGGGTAAGTAAGCCACTTAAACTGCGGGCATATACAGCTCCGTGTTTTTCATATGCGTCTCGCTCGCCTTGCATCCATACAAAGGTTACGGTTTTGATTTTTTGTGCCGTTGTTGCAGCATTGACTTTTACCATCAATCGGTCATATAGATCACCAGACGCCTTCGGTGTATTACCTTCCAAAGATTTCCACTTCTTGTACCAGCGTCGAATCGGCTGCCCGTTTTGAGCGTCCTTGACAACAATAATGTTGCCAGGACCAAATTCCTCT
>CAJWIA010000225.1 GCA_913040765.1 uncultured Anaerolineales bacterium
TTTTTTCCAAAGTCCTCAGACCACTCCCCAATCAATGGTGATTGCAATAAACGTACATCAAATGCGAAACGATATACAGTGGCTCCCAAGCCGGCAAGAGAGTTTAGCACTAACCAATCTTGTTTTCGAGGGTAAGTCTGAGTAGAAACCGCAAAACAATCAATATTCAATATCTGCATTGCTCGCCTTTCTAAATCCTCTGCGGCTAATACATCTCCATCTAGCAGCTCAACGTAAGAAGCAGCAGTGCCAACTGCTCCCTTAAATCCCTTACCTCTAATACCATTGCACACGCGCAATATCTCAGCGTAATCTATCAGGAGATCTTGTCCAAATTGCGCCAGTCTATAACCAATAGTTGTAGGTTCTGCAGGTTGCAAATGAGTAAATCCTATGGCTGCTGTAGCAGCCCAAACCTCTATTAACTCAGCTAAAGAATCGCGTAACTTATTCATCTTATATTGAATATGTTCAAGGCTCTCTTTAATGCGTAAAACATCGGCATTATCGAGCACATCCATCGAGGTAGCACCAAGATGTAACACTGCCCCGCCTACCGGGCATTGTTCTGCATAAGTATGCAATTCAGACATCAAATCATGCTTGATATCTTTCTCAATCTCAGTCGCACGGTCAATATCAACGTGACCGATATGCTCGTAAAGATCATTAAGCTGTTCGGCAGTAACCAAACCAAACTCATGCTGAGCCTTAGCTAAAGCAAACCACACTTTCCGGAGCAATTGTCGCTTATGGATTTCACTCCACAACTGCCGCATTTCGGCACTACCATATCTCCATGTTAATGGAGATACAAAAGTGTCATGAGAGAAAGTAGTCATACAGCAAACATGGCTTCGCGCTCAGCTCCTACTGACACATATCCAATAGGAATCCCTGCCAACTCCTGCAATCGTTCTAAATAATCGCGCGCTTCTTGTGGCAAGTCTTTCCATCTACGAACATGAGTAGTGGGTTGTTTCCATCCTGGCCACGTCTCCAACACAGGAGTAACCTTTTCCAAAACCGGTGTGTCAGGCACATAATTTATGATATCCCCACCGGGAAGCTGATATGCATTACAGATTTTTATTTCTTCGAATGTATCAAGCACGTCCAACTTTGTGAGAGCTATTGATGTCATTCCATTAAGCCATACTGAGTGTTGTACTGCAACAGAATCATACCAACCAGTACGTCTGGAACGTCCTGTTGTGACACCGTACTCCTTACCTATATCACGTAGTTTATCTCCAATCGGATCCAGTAATTCACCGGGAAACGGTCCTTCGCCTACTGATGTTTGATATGCCTTTGCAACACCTATCACATCTTTAATATGTTGATAAGGCAGACCAGCTCCTACGCCAGCAAACGCTGCTGTTGGATTTGAAGACGTAACAAATGGATATGTGCCCCAGTCTAAATCTTTCATACTACCCAACTGACCTTCAAGCAATATTTGTTGATTACTTTCAACGAAATCTTTGATTAGTGGAATAGTTTCTACAATTCTGTCCGACAACTTTGCAGACCACTCAACACATTGCTCCATCAAACTATCAAGGTCAATCAATGGTGTATCAAATCTGGATAGAACCTGATTAACTTGTTGAAGCTGCAATTCCAGACGACTCTTCAAGTAATCTAGGTGTTCAAGATCACCTATGCGTACTCCAGTTCGACCAGTCTTATCTCGATACGCAGGACCAATACCACGATTAGTAGTACCAATACTATTACTACCGCGAGACTCCTCTTCTATACCATCCAATATACGATGATAGGGTAGCAACATGTGTGCACGATTTGATACCAAAATCCCAGATGTATCAATGCCGGATGATTCTAATTCTTCTATTTCTTTAAGCAAAGCTTGGGGATTAACAACTACGCCTGTACCAATCAAACTCGTAGATTTAGGATTAAATATCCCCGATGGAATTAGGTGCAACTGAAAGCGGCCCTTATCATTTACTACTGTATGTCCTGCATTGTCTCCACCCTGGAAACGTATAACCAAATCGGCATTACCGGCAAGAAAGTCAATAATACGACCTTTACCCTCATCACCATACTGACAACCGACCACCGCTGTCACAGGCATATCCACCTCCCAATATTTTTATATTTTCGCTACCAATCGCTACACAATAGCTTTGATTACATAGGGCAACAACATCGAATAATGATGTTGACACCGAAACAAAAAAGCGCCCTGCTAGGCGCCACCATCATTATGATAAATCGGATTCATTAATCATCATTACTCGAACTCTTGACAGGGTTGGTAGAGTTCTTAGATTCGCTTGATTTAGATGTCTTGCTCTTATTTTCAGAAGTGCTAGAACCATCTGATTTCGGGCTACTTTCCGCAGTATTATTTTGCTCAGATATCTTGTCTTTACTTGTAGGTTTTCCAGCAGAATTAGCAGCTTTGCTATCTTTTACATACCATCCAGACCCTTTAAAAATAATTCCCACTGGCTGAATTACGCGCTGCACAGCATCTTCATTACATTCTGGACAATCAGACACAGGTGGATCGCTAAAACGCTGCATCCGTTCAAACTGCAACCCACAGCTGCCACAGCTATAAGCGTAAACTGGCATTTCGACACTCCCTACAACTTAGTCCCAAGACAATGATATTCACTAAAGCTTCCCTATACGAGCTTGATTATACAGTACCCACGCTAACAATACTGCGAAATTTTACCACAACAAAAATATTAAACTAAGCACATAA
>CAJWIA010000226.1 GCA_913040765.1 uncultured Anaerolineales bacterium
GTCATTGAATGTTACGTCAGATTGTACGAGTCTATGAGTACCTATGACTATATCTGCTTTTCCATTTGATATGGCTGTAATTATGTCCTGTTGTTCAGCTTTGCTTTTGAAGCGAGATAGCATTTCTATATGAACTGGGAATGTGGACATTCTTTGTTGAAAGGTTAGGTAATGTTGTTGCGCAAGTACAGTAGTAGGCACTAGTACTGCAACCTGTTTGCCATCCAAAACCGCCTTAAAAGCTGCTCGTAATGCGACCTCTGTTTTGCCATAGCCGACGTCACCACATATTAATCTGTCCATTGGTCTAGGAAGCTGCATGTCGTGTTTTATTTCCTCCAATGCCGTACGCTGGTCTTTAGTTTCAACGTATGGAAAAGAGGATTCTAGCTCGATTTGCCAAGCCGTGTCGGTAGGGAATGCGTGGCCAACTACGACCTCACGTTGTGCGTAAAGTTCCAATAGGTCTTTTGCGACTTCTTCCACTGCAACTTGAGTGCGTTCCCTGGCACGGGTCCATTCGGCTCCTCCGAGATGTGAAAGTGGAGGTTGTTTTTTGTCGGGACCCACATATCGAGTTAGTCTGTCTGCTTGGGTTATAGGGACATAAAGAGTATCACCTTTAGCATACTTAATGTGTAGATACTCGCGAGAAATGTTACCGATTTTTCTTGTGACTAGCCCTATGAATTTTCCTATCCCATGCTCAATGTGAACCACTGTATCTTCGGAGACGAAATCGAAGAAAATGTCTTCTTGTTTGTCTGTGTTGGATTCTGATTTGATTTGACGTGGCTCTGGTGGTCGCCATCCAAATATTTCTGAATCCGATAGAATGTGCAAGGAGCTTTGTTTGAGTGCGAAACCAGCATCTATGATACCTTGCACAAATAATGGTGACCAATGTTCTGGCAAATCAGTAACATCGGTTTGAGGAGAGTCATTATTGTCAGTTGCATTAACGTCAGCATGAGAATGTGCCTGCCATAGATTGCTTAAACGTGCTGCTTGTCGACTGATCACTATCGCATGTTCTTCATTGATAGCAAATGTTTCTATTTGATCAATTACGGATTTCATTTGTCCACCATGAGGTGTCCCAGGTGTGAAAGCCGCCCCTAAATCGGAGTCTGGTTCTGTAGATGAGCCAGATAGACAAAGTATAGGTAATCTAGATAGCTGGTCCTGAAGTTCTGACCATGACGCATAGGGAGTTGGCGCACTATCTGGCAGCGAATTGCTGACGATCTGTTCTGCACGCAGATTTAGTGCTTGTTTTTCAAATTCATGTACTGTTAGAACAAATTCCTGCCAGTTATCAACTACTATCAAGGAGTTATTTGGCACATAGTCCAATAGAGTACCTGCATCAGGATGCATCCATTTAATATAGTACTCTAGTTCTGGAAATGTAGACCCAGTACTAAGTAGTTCAAAGTCATGCTGATGATCTGAAACAATATTTGTACTCTGAACAGATGACCATTGCTCCATTAGTGTAAGGACTACTGCCGGACCATTTTTTGGTAGTGTTTCACGTGCAGGATGTATATTTAATACATCAATCTTGTTGATCGATCGCTGCGTTGATGGATCGAACCTACGCATGCTTTCAATAGTTTCTCCAAAAAACTCGATGCGGGTCGGAAATGAGTCTGCGGGTGGCCATATATCTAGTATGCCACCTCTTCTACTATGCTCGCCTGCTGATATCACCATTGAATTGTGAGTGTAGCCACAGTCCGTCAATGTTTTGAGAAATTTGTTCAATTGTATGTTTTCACCTACAAATATAGATTTGCAGTACATTTTGAAAATATCTAATGGAAGCGTGGGAGTCATAAGAGCACGCGCACTACTCACTCCGCAAACAAATTGATCATCGTTTTGAAGGAAAAATTTGGTCATTGTAGCTATCCTTTGTTGGATAGCGCGAGGTCCGCGTGGTGAACGTTGATAGTGAGCAGAGTTTGGCTCAGAGTAATTCTGTAGGTTACCATTGGGATTCCAGGCAAATGCTTCCTGCTGCAGTATGCGAGCACGGTTATCTTGCGATGTAAGCACTAGTATTGGGCGCTGTAGATCTGCTTTGAGAGCTGCTATGATCGCGGGGCGAGCTGCGCTAGGTATGTCCAGAGCTATTGTATAGCCTGAGTCTGATTGTGATCCGTCAACTAAATTTAGTGTATCCGTATATGCGGGTATAGTACGGATGTAAGGTAGTAGACCGGCTAAATTCATTCCTTTGAACTTTTGTAATTGTAATGGCTCATAGCAGTATTTACTCCATCTGCCACAAAAGACTCTACAGCTTCGATTGTTTTTGGAATGAGGGAGTCAATAAGTTGTTTTTGTTTTTCAGTAAAAGGTCTAAGCACATAATCTTTAGGGTCTACAATTGCCGGAGGTCTTCCAATACCTAAGCGTAATCTTGGAATGGTATCTGTACCGAGCAATGTGATTACTGACCGCATACCTCTGTGCCCTGACGAACCACCACTTTTGCGGATCCTTATATCACCAATGGGTAAATCCAGATCATCAAAAATTACAAGTATTTTCTCTAGTTGTATATCATAATACCGTACTAGTTCATGTACTGATTGACCACTTAAGTTCATGAAAGTTTGAGGCTTTGACAATATTACACTCATATTGTTGAGTCGCAAGCTTGCTACAAGGCTTTTACTTTTGTGCTTGGTGAATGCTACGTTGTGTTTTCGTGATATTGCATCT
>CAJWIA010000227.1 GCA_913040765.1 uncultured Anaerolineales bacterium
TAGAACTTATTCTTTGTAACCTACCGCGGTGACCCACACTGACTGTGGCACATATTCCATCTCCTGCTCCATCATTAGTAAGGACTAATATCTGATTATCATAATCAGCCAAACCATAATAAGCACTAGAAGCATGCGCAGTATGGTGATCAACAAAGGTGATTTTTTCAAGTGGTACACCTGCTTTTGCTAACGAGGCAGATCGCAACGATTGAGCTTGATTGATTTGCCGTTTGCTTTGGGACAACATACGAACATTTCTGAACAACTTATTGTCGGCTGATATAGACCGAAGGCCTCCCAACCAAGATTTGCCAAATCTCCTCATGTTGGCATAATCTTGTAATACATCTGCCCGTGTGATATATGGCGGTTGAGATATCTTGCCAGCAACTACAACTTTGTCTACCTGATCAAATGAATTGATACCACCAATTCGCAATGTATCCTCAAGTGCTTTCACAGGAGTACCACCTTGATTTTTCACGCGCGACAAACGTTCTTCCTGACAAGCAGCTATCACCCTACCATTTTGTATAGCTGCAACACTCGCATTGTGCCCATCATGTATGCCTATTACATTCATATCTATACCACCCTACGATTATTAATTGCAGTACTCATAAGTGAACCCAGCACACTAGTACAAACTGCTGTATCGAAATCAGCAATAATCGTTTTTCTAGCCTTACGACCCAGTGTGTCTCGCAGTGCAGAATCGTCAATCAATTGCAACAACGCTTCGGATAGACCATCAGGGTCTCGTTCACTAATTACAATCCCATTCACTGAATTTTCCACTATCTCTGGTAATGAACCAACATCTGTAGTCACCACAGGTAAACCAACAGACATAGCCTCCACTATCGATGAAGGTATTCCGTCTTCAACCACTGATACAAATTCACCCGGATGGTCTCCTTGACCACCAAGAATACGTACGCAGGGCAAAACAAAAATCCAAGCCTCAGATAGTAGTTGCACTATGTCTACAGATGTTAATGCACCATTCAATGTTATATATTCCCCAAGACTGCTATTGTGTATTTGACTTTGCAGTTGATGATAGACTGGGCCATCACCAACAATATTACAATGGAACTGTAATTCCTTATCGCGAAGTACAGAACAAGCCCTTACCAAATCATCAAGACCTTTAGATTCAACTAGCCTAGTGACAGCAATCAATGTCGGTACATCGGATTTGGATTCCCTATTCGGTCTAAAATACTGAGTGTTCACTCCTGGATGCACAATATGAGCACGCACCGTACAAACATCAGAAATAATATGCGATTTCATTGCTTCCAAAGCTCTTTCATTCTCTGCGACCACAAAACTTGCTAGATTGATCTTGTTTTGCAGAAGAGGATAATTTCCAGTAACATCATTCGAGTGACCAGTAAAACTAAAGCCCACATCGAGAAACTGTGACAAAAAAATTGCAACATCTACAGTCCTACCAGCAAAATGTGCATGTAAATGCTCTACACCTAATGATTTTGCATCAGCATAGAAATAGCCTGCTTTCATAAAAGCATAAATAGCACGCGAAAACGAATACCAAGTTGTCCTGTAGGTACGCAACAAAAATAGTATCGACTGAAAATAAACTTTTGGGTGAAGCAAAAGTATCCGAAGGTGTGATTGTAACATCTTAAAAGACAATAGATGACGGTTAAGACAATAATGTGTATCAACAAGACTCTGATCTAATTCCGCTGCATAATGCACAAGAGTCTCCTTATGTAGGGCAAACACTGATACGTCCCAACCATGCTGAATCAAACCTAAAATTTCGCGCTCAAGAAAAGTCATCACCCCCGGGAAACCTTCTGTAATATAGCCAATCACATTGTTTGAACGCATTTGCTCAATATTGATTATCTAAACTCCCTGAACGATATATCTATGTAGTGTTGAAATACCTAATTTTTCTATACCAATACCGTATAGCATCTGATTTTTTGACTATCCGTTTGATTGAACTGTAACAACGTTGTATATAAAGTGATCGTGAAGCTAGTCTTTTAACAGTGCGTAGCAACAACAATACTGGTGACATAATATATACAACTGGATAAATCCATACATGATGTTTAAACACTACTGAAGACCCTCCCTGAAGGGCAAAAATATACATCGGTAGACTAGCACTCCATTGTCGCAATATCCCACTTCTCCAGGCTCTTAAACTCGCATACGCAGTATGACACCTAATTAAATGCTCTAACTTACTAAGCTGCGTGTGTGTCAATTGCAACTTACGCTCCATTTCAGTCAACATTTTGATCAAATACTGGCAATATTCCTTAGTTATCTTTGGAGACGAGCAAATATCCCAGAATTCGCCACCCAGTATCGATTCACAGGTCATTAACAAACGTAATGGTCTGACTGCATCTTTATCAACAAATGCCTTCATGAAACGCTCTAGTGCAAATATCAGGTTGTCACTTTGAATATTTGATTTGCTTACTGATTGTTGTCCCACATGAATACGGTAACGAGTTAGTGCTTCGGGTATCACCCGAGCTTCATATCCTACTAATGCCAATCTACGCCATAAATCTTGATCCTCGCAATAAGGAAGTGATTCATCATAACCATTTACATTAATTACTGCATCGCGCCTGAACATTACTGAAGGATGATAGAGTGGCAAAGAATTAGTCAAGCTAGTAAACAAGTAGTCTGCATAATCGTCCACTTTTCCT
>CAJWIA010000228.1 GCA_913040765.1 uncultured Anaerolineales bacterium
TGTTCTTGTATCTATTGCTGCTAAGTGGTTCACATGTAACACGCAGTGGAGCTTCACTTGCGTGCTTAGAATTTCCACATTGCGGTTTTGTATCTGATGCTATTAGAAACCTCGTTAATATTCATCTGCTTCATCGATACTCGGCTTATATCGTTGCAACAATGGTGTTATCAATAGCCTATATATTGTTGACTGTCTATGCAAAGCTCGACATAAGATATTTGGGACATAGTATTTTTGTTTTTCTGGTAATACAAATTGTGCTTGGTGCTGCCAATATATTGCTTCGGATACCTATGTGGTCTAGAGTTTTACACTTAACTGTGGGAACCTCTCTTTGGGTCTGTGTGGCAATGTTGTGGATGATCCTTGCAGTGCGTAAATCAGGGGTCTTGCGATATCGGGACTAGTTTTGGATTATTCATCGTGAGGATTTCAACCGCTTGTAAGATAACAATATTTGGCTTAACATTATTCATGCCGATTTTATTCTTCGGACGAGTATTTGCACATGGTGGTGGTGATGAGCAAATCGTTCGCGAGAAAGCAGGTCCTTATTATGTGACTGTATGGTCAACATCAGATGTAGGCTCCAGCGATTTGCACTTTACGGTTGCAGTAGGCGACCAAGAAGATAGTCCTGTTCTGAATGCTTCGGTTATTATAAATGTGACTCCATTGGATAAGGGGCAGCCTGAGATTGCTAAACCGGCCACTACTGGACAATCAGCAAACAAATTTCGTTATGAGACGGATTTTAGTGGTATAGAAACTGGCGTTTATCTTATAACTGTAACAATCAATGGAGATACAGGTAAAGGGGTTACTTATTTCGAAATGGAGCATGGCTATCATGAAGATACCTTTTGGTGGAATGCAGTAGTTGTGCTGTCAGTAGTAGTGTTAGGAGTTTCTGGTTTTCTATACCTAGGAAGAGTTAGGCGTGATACTTAGACAATTGTTCGTTAGTATGCTTCATATTTCACTATAAAAACGGTATAATGTCATCTGTATTTGCTTTATACCTTGGAACAAAATCTCCCTGAGATTTTCCTTTAGAGCATAGAAATTATTTAGAGCATAGAAATTATTATGGCTAATCGATCTACACGTATGCTTATTTTTTTGTTTTTTCTTTTCAGTACGTCTGTCTGGATTGCTTCACCTTATTCTGAGTTACATATAGATATATTCGAACGGAACATTGATTGGAATGTAGAGGTCCGTCAAGGATTAGATTTACAGGGCGGCCTGCAGGTGTTGTTAGAAGCTGATACTGCTAAAAATGAAGAGATCTCTGTTGATGCTATGGCTGCCACTCGTTCAATTGTAGAGCAAAGAGTCAATGGACTTGGTGTGACAGAACCAGTTGTTCAGAGTCAGGGAGCTAGTCGTATATCTGTTGAGCTTCCTGGTATTGACAATCCTGAAGAAGCTGTAGCACTCTTAAAGGAGACTGGTTTGCTCGAATTTGTGGATTTGGGATCTAGCCCATTGTCTCCTGGAACATCCATCCGTACTGACAAAAATACTGGAGAAATAACTAATGTAAATATCCTAGCAGAACGTGCTGCCGCGGGAGAGGAGATTGATCTGTCCGATGTAATTTTTGAAACTATTATGACCGGAGCAGACTTGCGTAGTGCGAGTGTAGGTAGGGATCAAGTTACAAGTGCGTTTCAGATCAATTTTACACTTTCTGATCAAGGCACTGATGTGTTTGGTGAGCATACTGCAAATCATATAGGGTCCCATATGGCCATAGTTTTAGATGGTAAAGTGATTTCAAGTCCGATTATTCGCGATGCTATACCTAGTGGCAGTGGAGTTATAAGTGGGGATTTCAACTCCGAAAGTGCCAATAAACTAGCATTACAGTTGCGTTATGGTGCATTGCCGGTACCACTTTCGGTAGTCAATAGCCGTACAATTGGACCTACATTGGGTCAAGATTCAGTGAGACAGAGTATGCTAGCTGGGGCAATTGGATTTGCTACTGTTGCCCTATTTATGGTGCTGTATTATCGATTGCCGGGCGTAGTAGCTGTACTAGCGCTTGCAATGTATGCTGCAATCACCTTCTCGCTTTTTAAGCTCATACCAGTTACATTGACCTTGCCGGGAATCGCTGGTTTTGTGCTATCTGTTGGAGTAGCTGTAGATGCAAACATTCTAATTTTTGAGCGCATGAAAGAAGAGTTGCGGGATGGACGGAGCATTGAGTTTGCTCTTCAGTCAGGTTTTCGACGAGCTTGGCCATCTATACGAGATTCCAATATTTCTACTATTATCACATGCACCATATTGTTTTGGTTTGGGAGTACATTTGGAGCTAGCATAGTTAAGGGTTTTGCCTTGACACTTGCAATAGGTGTTGGTGTGAGCATGTTTACAGCCATTGTTGCGACCCGTAATTTACTCCTTGTATTTCTAGGGCGACTGGACTTAGAAAAACGTAAAGGGTTGTTGGGAGTGTAAAAAGTAAAGAAATGCTAAACATTTTACGAAGACGCTACTGGTATTTCGGTATTTCCATGTTGGTTATGATACCTGGGATTTTAGCGGTTGCTATGTGGGGACTTCCGCTTGCTATTGACTTTACAGGTGGAAGTAAGCTTGAGATTAAGATGGAAGGTGATATCAATCTTAGTACCAGTAGTATTGCAACACTATTAGATGACAACGGCTTTAGTGATAATGTAGTGCAG
>CAJWIA010000229.1 GCA_913040765.1 uncultured Anaerolineales bacterium
CAGTAGCAACATATTGTTCTGGGTAAAACCTACGCATTATGGGATCGGATTGCAGCAAGATTTTGTAGAAGTCAATAGATGTATCCATATTGGAGACAGAAAAGCCAACGTGATCAAGTCCGGTTATGCTAGTACCCATATTATCCTTCCCAGTAGAATACTTCTGGTAAACCATCTGGAAATGCATCTTCCTGAGGGTCGTAGTCATCTCCCTCAAAATTTTCCATGATTGGTGCCATATATTCCTCCCAACGGATGGACGCCGGACTTTTTTCCAGTATACGTACTGATTCAGCATAATCTTCAACTTCGGCATATAGAAACAGCTTTTGTCCAAATCTAAATATACTCATTTTACGAAATCCGGCTTTGGACATCTCGTCCGAAAGCTCAGGCCAAAGATTGTCGTGGCGCTTTTTGTATTCGTCTTCGTACCCTTTTTTCACCCCTAACAGAAATGCAATACGTTCCATATCAGGCTCCTTTTGGTGCTAACGAATGAATATTTTGTATTTTTGGTGTGAATGCAAATTCAAGTATTATAATTCTGCCCGAACACATTCGGCAGCTAAACAAAGTGATCTTAGTTTAGCATAAGCAACCTGTCGTGGTAAAAACCACATGCCACAATCAGGCGCTAGGTGTAATCTGTCGGGCGGGACTACTTCGATAGCTGCGCGAATTCGATTAGAGATATGATCTGATGACTCGACTTCTTTTCTACCTAGATTGAGCAGTCCGAGTATGACTGTTTTGTCTCCAGCATGTTGTAATAAGTCTGGTTCATGGCCAGGCTGCTCGTATTCTATACTGATCTGATCGGTGTCAGAGGCAGCTATTGCAGCTAATGCGTTGGCATAGTTTGGGTCCACATGTTTGTCCCCTATCATGGCGTATCCGTAGCACATGTGGACTGCGGTAGTAGCCTGAATACCTTCAAGGGCTATATTTAGTGCTCTGGTACCCCATTTTATTGCTGCATCATGCCTGAAGTGAAAATCAGGTTCATCTAATTGGATGATATCTACGCCTTCTTTGTCTAGTACTCTTAATTCTTTATTGATGGCATGGGCCATTGCAATGCCTAAGGATTCTTCATCTGGATAATATTCGTTTACTAATCTTACAGACATTGTTAGAGGTCCTATAACTGTCATTTTAGTGAGCCGTTTAGTATGACACTTAAGAAATTTGAGGTCATCTAGTGTGATTGGCTTGGTCCACTTTATTGGAGATACTACGCGTGAAGTCATTGCCTCGCTAAGGCGTTCCTCTACATCAGGATCTAAATCTATGAAACTCATGTCACGATTTTCCATTGACCAAACACCAAGCGTTTCATTGTCAATCCCTTCGAATCCGAAGAAATATGTGTCATAGCGCTGGCGGCGTTGTTCTCCGTCTGTGATAACATCTAATCCAGCCCTTTCCTGATCAGATATAGCTAGAATTGTTGCATCATCGTGAGCTTCACTCAATACTTCGTGTTCAGGGCGCCAGAAGTCAGATGCGTGTGAAGTAACGCGGTGATGTCTTATCAGCCAGTTTGGCTTTGTGTAACTTCCAACAATTTGAGTGGTGAGTGTTTTATGCATTTCTATAGATCTAAACGCCTAGTTCTGACAATACTTTACCAAAGGCTGCTATCACATCGTCTGCCGCGGTCTCGGTAGGTGGAGCCGGAATGTTGTAGGTGCGCACTGCTGAGGATACTGACATACCTCCTTGTTTTACAGTTTTTTCTACAGGTATATAGCCAAGTATTCCATTGGCATAACCGGCGAACATGGTATGTTTTGATTTGGATAGTTGTTTAACGCCGATTTGAATCTCAACGAATGGTTCGCCTGGTATGCTAAGTAAGACGAAGTCGTCAATTCTGTAACCTGCTATAGGATACTCCAGAGTATGTTCGGTATCACCTTTTTTCACCATGTCGAGCACGCCTTTCGCCCACCTTACTTCTAGCTGCTGGGGCACTGTTTTTTCAGTACCCTCTCCAGCTGCTATATATTTATCTAGTAATGCAGTTGCTTCTGCTAATTGTGCTTCAATTTCCTCCTGAGATGGCAATGGTTGTAACTTTACAGTTGCGGTGCTATGTGCCGTTTTAAATAATTGGTGGGTCGGGCCATCATGAAACTCTTTATGGTACAAAGCAATTAGTGAGAGTGATTGGCCACGTTTACGAATTTCTTTGTGTGGACGTGTTTCTATTCCATAAAATGCCTTTATAGCAGCGCCGGCGATTCGTCCACCCATACGCTCTTGCTCTTCCCAGTTGCTTTGAAGAAATGACCAGCATGCCTGGTTACCAGCTGCGCCAGTCAAAAACAGGCAGGTGGCATTTGTAGCTTTCTCGACAATGGATCGCACAGTTCCTGGATAATCTTGGCTATAAAGGTACTGGAAATACCCCATCACTACTGGGTGGGCAGCATACCCAACAATGACGGCGAGTGGAACTCCGTCGATGGTATCTATTCTGAGTACATCTACACTGCGATCAGTTATGCCGTCTGGGTTACGACCTACGAGTATGCTACTATCCTCTGGATCAATTTCTTCGCGGTTGATAGCAACATTAGCTTCATCGCTGCCGGCGCCCACACGTACAGGTTGAAGATCGGAATTTGCTATTACAGTTACTCCAACTAATTGTCTGACTAAGTTTTCAATATAGG
>CAJWIA010000230.1 GCA_913040765.1 uncultured Anaerolineales bacterium
TCGGGGCATATACAGGGGATATAGTGAACTTGTTAGGTTATGAGGACTTTCCGTTTAATTCTTTTCGTCTAAATAATGTGCTCACTGAGTATCAGGTTGACACAGCTGATACTGAGGAAATTTGCGGTGCAGTGCCTTACACCATGGAGGATGGAGTCCGCGAAACAGTTGACTGGTACAAACAAATCAATAATGATTAGCATGTTATATTTGTAATGCACTACTTTTGATGAGAAGCAAATATTACTTGTAACGAGTAAACCGAAAATGTATAGTTGTTATCATTACAATAGTTGAGGTCAAAAATGAACTTGAATGGAAAAAGAATTTTGGTAACAGGTGGTGCGTCTTTTATAGGATCACACCTTACTGACGCTCTGGTTCATAAGGGTGCCAAAGTACGTGTAGTTGATAATCTCAGTAGTGGGCGTTTGGCAAACATACAGTCCCACATAGAATCTGGGCAAGTTGATTTCGTGGAAGCTGACTTGACTGAGCCAGGTGTTGCCCAGAAAGTGGTGGACGGAACACAGATAGTATTTCACCTGGCTGCTGATCATGGTGGGCGCGGATATGTTGATTTGCATCAAGCTGCCTGTACTACCAATTTGGCTCTTGACGGTATGCTTTTTCGTGCCTGCTATGAGTTAGGAGTTGAGAAAGTGGTTTATGCTTCTTCAGGGTGTGTTTACCCAAACCATTTGCAGACCGATCCTGGTGAGATATTGTATTTACAGGAAGATATGGTAGGGCCACCATATGATGCCGATAATATGTATGGGTGGGCTAAGCTAATGGGTGAAATGACCCTGCAGTCGTTTCATCAGGATTGGGGTCTTAAATCCGCAAGCTGTCGTTACTTTACAGTATATGGTGAAAGAGGGCATGAGAATCACGCTGTAATCGCTATGATCGCTCGTGCGTTTATTGCTCAAGACCCATACGTAGTTTGGGGGAATGGGGAGCAGATTCGCAATTGGACCCACGTGGATGATATCGTATCCGGTACAATATTAGCTGCAGAGAAGATTGATGATGGAACTGCGATTAACTTGGGTACTGTGGAGCGTACCCGTGTTATTGATGCGGTACAAGAGGTTTTTTCTTATACTGGATACGATGCTAAAGTTGAATTGCATCCTGAGATGCCAACAGGCCCTATGAACCGTGTAGCAGATAATGCTTTGGCTAGCCGGCTACTTGATTGGTCCCCTCAAGTAAATTTTGTTGATGGTCTCCATCGTACTATAGAATGGTATTTCTCGACAAAAGATCGTGACAAAGTCAGAGATGTGTTGGAGGAAAGACTTACCGAGCGTTAATTTATGACACACATTTTGATGTTAACGTTGGTATATGGTCCTGATACTGTGTCAACGGCTAACATGATGACTGATATTGCTAATGGATTGAGCGACAATGGTCATAAAGTTACGGTACTTACATCTGTGCCTCACTACAATCCATCTAAGGAAGTGCTTGATAATCAGGTGATGAGATCAAGTTGGAGAAAGCCTTTTACTGAGTCAATAGAGCATGGAGTGCGAGTCTTACGTGTTTTCATGCCTCCTAAGCGCCACAAAATTTGGGCACGTGCATTTGACTATATTATCTTCCAAGCTTTGACTACTATTTTAGCTGTATCTAAAGTGGCTCGTCCAGATGTTGTTTTTGTGACATCTCCTCCGATCACGCTTGGGATAAGTGGAATACTGATTTCTTGGCTGAGGGGTGGAAGATTTGTGTACGATGTACGTGAGTTGTGGCCTGATGTTCCGGTGCGAATGGGTCTTTTCCGCAATCCATTATTAGTCAAGTTTGTATATTGGCTAGAGGATTTCGTATACAAAAAAACTGTAGCTATTTCAACCATTGCTCGTAGTTTTAACAATACTCTTATCGAGCGTGGTGTTCCTAGTAAGAAATTATACTTTACTCCTAATTTTGTTGATGTGGACTTCATTATGCCATCGAAGAGCAAGAACGAATTTTCGTCTGTTCATGGCCTTAACAACAAATTTGTAGTGCTTTATGCTGGTAATGTAGGTTTGACACAGGGATTAGAAATATTACTTGAGGTTGCTAATTCATTTACAGATAATGATAGCATTCAATTTGTGGTTGTAGGAGATGGAGCAGCTCGTAATAGTCTAGAGGCTGCGCTGACCAATACTAAATTAAATAATTTTCGTATGCTTCCATTTCAACCTGTAAGCATAGTAAACTCGATGTATGCTGCATCGGATGTGTGTATTGTGCCATTGCGTAGCGGATTCTCTTATGATACTGTACCATCGAAAATTTATACTGCTATGGCAGCTGGTCGACCAGTTCTAGCTTCTGCTGAGACTGACTCAGAGACGGCTATGTTGTTAAATGAATCTTCTGCGGGAGTATGTGTGGAACCAGAGTCTGCTGGAGCCTTGATTGAGGCAATTACATCACTTTATGAGCATCCTACACATGTTGTTGATATGGGTGATAATGGTCGAAAATGGATTGAGAAATATTATTCGCGTTCTGTGGTTATTAATGCGTATGACGAAATGGTGCGGGAAATCTCAGCATAGTAGGATAGAAAACACTACTTCTGGTTAGATCTTCAATTCACAATTGATGTCAACAAATAATAAGAAACAAAAAACTAGAATTGTGCTAGGAGGATTGCTAATTCTGATCGGT
>CAJWIA010000231.1 GCA_913040765.1 uncultured Anaerolineales bacterium
ACGAGCTAGTGTTGGTGCGGGTTTTCTATATCCTTTGGTTGGGACAATGAGTACTATGCCTGGACTACCTACTCGTCCCGCATATTATGATATTGATATTGACCCTGATACTGGTACTGTGATAGGACTCTCCTAGGATATTTCCGTATGGCCATTGCTTGTCATTTGTGTAATGCTATCCAATGGTACAGGTTGTCATTTGATTTGTACTAGTTGGCTATTACAACCAGCCATGCAGATTGAAGTTGACAGGATAGTATCGGCGAATATAATGTGCAACACTAATATGGCCCACTAGCTCAATCGGCAGAGCAGTTGACTCTTAATCAATTGGTTCCAGGTTCGAGTCCTGGGTGGGTCACTCATGTTCATTACTTGATTCCACCAAAATTATGACAAGATCTATACTTAAAGTCAATCAAACCTGCCTCTTACGTCAGATGGGATTCTTTAAGGTGTTTGTTATAGATACTTTAATTAAAACATAGGTTTTTTGTTAGATCATATTTGACAAATGGTTGTTTGGATTGATAGATACGAATGCTATTGGCTAGTATTCATATCCTCATGTTTAGATAATTTCTGGCTAATTGTTCTGTAATTGTAAGTGCTTGTAGCTAGTAGTGCTACGCCTGCTGCGACGACAATATTGTTAGTTTCCTGGATTAGCGAGAAGTTAACTATTGCAGCTAATGCAACTACTATAAAGGCTATTGTAATAGCACGATGGCGTCGCAGACGCTTCAAACGATTGTTAATATTGATTGTGGAGTTCAATATATAAATTCCTCGCGTAATGGACTGAATATATCTGCAATTAGTGTATGAGAATCTTCTGTATTGGCACCGTGATCTATATTGCTTGGTACTATAAAGCAATCACCTGACTTTAACAAACGTTTCTCATCGCCTATCCATAATTGTACTTCTCCTTCAAGTACAATGCCTACCTGTTCGTGTGGATGTCGATGGGTAGGCACTTCGGTATGCGGCTCCAATTTTATAAGTGATAGGAGCATATTTTCTCCCCAAAATGTTTTAGTCATAGCATTAGGAGCGACTTCTAACTCATCGCGAGAGTTTAAGTTGCAGAAGGGCATAAATTCATTCTCCTTGTCTAGCAGTTTGTGGATTGCAGTATTCCAACATATTGGTTTTATTATATTAGTATTTAAACTAATGACAAAAAATATATGGGGTCAAAGGATAAGAATATATAGAATTTGTTAACTTGTGTATTGCGAGTATACTAATATTTATAACAACAACATTCATTGTGGAGATAACTATGTATGCAGTAAGAGTACATGAATATGGCGATCAAGAAGTGCTTATTTATGAAAATATTGAGACTCCTATAGCGAACTCTGGCGAAGTTCTAATAAAGACGGAGGCAATAGGTGTAAATTTTATAGATGTTTATCATAGAACTGGCAGTTATGCAGGCGAGTTGCCTTTTGTACCAGGCATGGAGGCTGCAGGAATTGTGGATTCCATAGGTCCTGATGTTGACGGTGTTAATGTAGGAGATCGAGTTGCTTATGCTATGTGCATGGGTTCATACGCACAATACGCAGTAGTGCCTAGCTGGAAGGTAGTAAGATTGCCGAAGAATGTGGATAGTCGACTAGGTGCTGCAGTGATTTTGCAAGGTATGACAGCCCACTATTTGTCACATAGTACCTATTCTCTAGGTGCGAAAGATACAGCTTTGGTGCATGCAGCTGCGGGAGGGGTAGGTCTTCTGCTTGTACAAATGGCTAAAAAATGTGGTGCTAAGGTTATCGGCACTGTGTCTACTCATGAGAAGGTAAAGAGAGTAATGACTGCAGGAGCAGATGAAGTGATTGTTTATACGGAAAGTGATTTTGAAGTCGACACTATGAAGCTTACAAATGCGATTGGTGTAGATGTAGTTTATGATTCGGTTGGTAAAACCACATTTGAAAAGAGTCTAAATTGTTTGAAGCCGCGCGGGAACATGATTTTGTTCGGTCAATCTAGTGGTAGGGTACCACCTATGGATCCACAGATTCTGAATGAAAAAGGATCTATATTCATAACTAGACCTACTTTGGGTGATTATGCTAGAGATAGAGTGGAGCTCTTAAATAGAGCCACTGATGTTTTTGGATGGATAGCCAAAGACGAGCTTGATGTTAGCATTGATAAGGTATTTCCTCTTGAGCAAGTATCTGAAGCCCATGAGTATCTTGAGAGTAGAATGTCGAGTGGCAAGATACTTCTGACTGCCTAGTAACCTTCAGATTTGATTTTCAGTTCAAACATGATTGTGAACACTATTTGTGTAACTAAGACTTCAAATCATTAGCGTGTGAGGAATAGTATTGAGATCACACCAAAGACAAATCCTATTAGTTTTTGTGTAGTAATAGGTTCACGGAATACAATTATTGATAGGATCGTGGCAACAATCACATTTAGTCCTACTATTGGAAACACTTTACTGCCTTCACCTCCACGGGATAATGCTAGGAATGTAGCGAAAGAACCCATAGATGCGCATATTCCTCCCATTACTGCCAAGCTGACCAATTTTGGAGATGTCGTGAATGGATGGGTCTGTATTACGTGGATGATTGCCATAACAATTATATAGGTGAAGCCTTGTATCATTAAGTAACTTGGTTGATAAGGCTTACTAG
>CAJWIA010000232.1 GCA_913040765.1 uncultured Anaerolineales bacterium
ATAATTAATGTCTTCCTGAAAACTGCTTGTGTAAAACGTGATTGGATACCCAGTCGCATTGTAGAAGATAGCATAAATCAGATCAAATCGAGGGTGGGTGATGCAAAAGTAATTGCTGCGGTAAGTGGCGGAGTTGACTCAACCGTGGCAACAGCTTTAGTACATAAATCTATCGGGGACCAGCTATCATGTTTTTATGTTGATACTGGCCTTATGAGATCTGCTGAGACTGAGCAAGTAGTAAAAACGTTCCAAAACCATATGCAACTTCACTTTGAAGTTATTTATGCAGCAAAAGAATTCATAAACATACTCTCAGGGGTTGTAGACCCTGAACAAAAGCGTAAATTGATAGGAGAGACATTCATACGAATTTTTGAAAGAGAAGCACAACGAATAGGAGGCAACGCCAAATTCCTGGTACAGGGCACTATATATCCGGACGTAGTTGAAAGTAGTGGGCAAGACAAGGACAAATCTGCAAAAATCAAGACACATCACAATGTCGGTGGCTTGCCTGAAGAACTTATGTTCGACCTAATAGAACCTCTTCGTTTTATGTTTAAAGATGAAGTCCGTGCAATCGGTACAGAACTCGGTCTACCAGATGAAATGATCTGGAGACAACCTTTCCCAGGACCAGGACTGGCAATACGTTGCCTTGGGGAGATCACTCCAAATCGACTAGACCGGCTAAGAACTGCTGATAGTATTATGCAATCAGAATTACAGCAAGCTAATTTGTTGAGACATGAAACATCTCAATCATTTGCAGTGTTGTTACCGGTAAAATCAGTTGGTGTAATGGGTGACGCAAGATCATATGAAGAAGTTGTAGCACTTCGAGCAGTAGTGACTAATGATTTCATGACCGCTGATTGGGCACACCTACCATACGAAATTCTTGCCAAAATATCTCGTCGCATAATCAACGAAGTCCGTGGTGTCAACAGAGTGGTTTATGATATAAGCACTAAACCCCCTGCAACAATAGAGTGGGAATAATTACATGATTTGCGAATTTGTCTGCCTATGCAGAAATTGACCGAATCCAGCTTTTCCTAGCCATTTACCTCTATCCACCAACAAATGACCGCGCAAATACACTTGCAATGGATATCCTTCCACTTCAACCCCTTCCCACAAATCGTGGTCTGTTCGCATATGCGAACTTGTAACACTAATGGTACGTTTGAGCCTCGGATCCCACAACACAATATCAGCATCCGATCCTGGCAACAATGTACCCTTGCGCGGATACAAACCAAATATGCGAGCAGGGTTTCCAGCTGTCAATTCAACAAATCTTTGCATAGACAACTTTCCTGCAGAAACGCCAAAAGTCCACAGCAAAGACATTCTATGCTCGATAGCAGGCACACCATTAGGTATCAGTGTAAAATCAGATTTACCTAACTCTTTGCCAGGTATGGCCAATTGCTGTCCATCGTAGTCAATTGCAGTAGCACCATCGGCAAAAAACGGACAATGATCTGTGCCAACAGTTTGTATATTCCCATCTGATAATCCTTTCCAAAGGGCATCATTGTCCTCTACAGTACGGAGTGGTGGCGAACACACCCAGTTCGCTCCATCAGGTCTCAATAGATCTTCCTGTGTAAAGAATAGATATTGAGGACAGGTTTCTCCCATAACATGTACTCCACGTTTGCGCGCAGAAGTTATCTCATTGAGCAGCTCTGCGGTCGTAACATGAACAACATATAACTTAGCTTTACTACTCTCAGCTATTCCTATTGCGCGCCTTCCTGCAATTGCTTCCCCATGTGCAGGCCGTGTGCGCGCATGCCATATCGGATCTGTGTAACCATCTGACACCGCTCTAGCAACCAACCGATCAATCTCATCACCATCCTCAATATGTATCATAACCAACATACCATTTTCTCTAGTGATATTAAGTACTTTTGAGATTTCTTCATCAGATATACGAAGCCGATCGTTATAAGCAGTAAAAACTTTAAGTGTAGTTAATCCCTGCGAAGGTAGACCAGCTATCTCACTTGCTACATCTTCCGAGAAATCTGTCACATTTACATGAAAAGAGTAATCGACTGCTGCCATTTGGGCTGCCTGAGAGCGGGACAAATCAATAGCTTGTTGTAATGAAGATCCGGGAAACTGCGAAGTAAAGTCCATCACGGTAGTAGTACCGCCAAAAGCAGCAGCCCTATGACCAGTGAAGTGATTATCCGAACTTATCGTATCGAACATAGGAAGAGAGAAATGTGCGTGAGGTTCAACACCACCTGGCAGCAAAATTAGACCACTACAATCAACTATTTTAGCATCTGACACTGGTAAATCTGTGCCTACAGACACAATCTTATCGCCCATCACCAATAGGTCAGCTATTTTTGTTTCAGTTTCTGTAGCAACAGCACCGCCACGAAAAAGTATATTCATACAATATTTGACACCCCGCTACAATAACTTACTGATACTTTGACTTTTCAGATGTAAAATGTAATACTCAATCACCATTACGTTCACCATTACGTTTCAGTCCATCTACACCTGGTGGTACAACAGTCGTATAATAGAATACATAGTGGAATAATAGACTAATGAATAATTTTCTGCAATTCATATTAGCAATTACAGTAATCGTAACTTTCACAAAAGTTGG
>CAJWIA010000233.1 GCA_913040765.1 uncultured Anaerolineales bacterium
CTACAGCATCTACGTCTATCTGAAGTACATGCTTAAATCCTGCAACATACGCACTACCTAAACCACGTTCGCCAATTCGATGCATTACCTCAACTTGTTCCGGGAATTGTTCTGCGAGTTGATCTGCAATTTGTCCAGTACCATCTGGAGAGTTGTCGTCTACTACAAGCACATTGATATGGCCAATTTCTAGAGCTAATAATGCAGTAATCATAACCTCGATATTTTGGGATTCGTTATAGGTGGGTAGCACGATTGCGGTTTTCATGTTTTTTGTCGCGTTGTTGCTCAGTACCGGATACTAAGATTGGTTATTTTATTACGAACACCTTAATCGGTATTTATTGTCACCTTGCTCATTATGACACCACTATCTTTTGTGTTTTGTGGGTTACGTTCAGGTATTGCAAATACGGTGTCCATACCTTCGATCACCTCTCCGAATATAGTGTGATTCCCAGTCAGATGTGGTGTAGGCACATGAGTGATGAAGAACTGACTCCCATTAGTACCAGGTCCTGCGTTAGCCATTGCTAAAAGTCCGGGTTTATCAAACTTCAGACCATTATTTACTTCATCTTCGAACATATACCCAGGACCTCCAGAACCAGTTCCAGTTGGATCACCACCCTGTACCATGAAATCATGAATCACACGATGAAACATGACTCCATCATAATAGCCTTGCTGTGCAAGAAACACGAAATTATTGACAGTTATAGGTGATTCATTAGCAAAAAGGCGTAATACAATGTTGCCCAAGTCAGTTTCTATAACAGCCGTATATTCATTTTGCTCGTCAATAGTCATTTTAGGTGGACTAGACCATTCTTTATTAGACATCAAAGATTCCTCCGGTAAACTTTCTTCATTTGATTGAGTTTGTAATAATGCGAATATCAGGATGATCAGTGCGATTGCAGCTACTGCAGTCACAATCCATCGAGCAGCACTAGGCTGTGCGTTTGGAGCTTGATTTGGACCGCGTGATTGGTTCATTTTTATATTTCCTTTTGCATATAGGTGTGATTCTAACAGATTCTACGTATAGTGATATTGACTGACGTTTTTTATGGAACAACCAGATCATTTATTATGATTGTATCAGCACCATTCTTTAGGGTTAAACGATCGCCTGTTTCTGGCAGATAAATGCCAATTTTGATGTCATATTCTCCTGGATCAAGTGCAATAGAATGAGTATCTACTACATGTTCATTTGGTATCCACAAACTAGTTGGATATGTGTTCCTTACTGGTTGACTATCACTCTGACCTATTAATATATTGTCCGAGTTAAAAGCATGCACAAAAACCGTATAATCCGTATCAGTTAATTGTAGGCTTTTCCAATTTAGTTGTATGCTGAATTGTCGATCAAACCTTGTGTTATATCCTACGAGCTGGAATACATTGCCAATTATATGGTCAGTGGGATTTTCTTGAATTGTAGCTTTCCACTCTCTATTTATCTTTTCAATTTCTATAGGCATCAGTATTATTTTGTCGATGGAGTCATTGGCTGTTGAAGATTTAATGCCAAGTTTGTATTTTCCAGGTGTGGTTTCCCTAGGTATTCTAATATATCTGTGATCAATGACGATTTCTCCAGGTGTCCATTCGCTAGTAGGGTAAGTGCCTTTGACAGGTTCGGAGGAGTCTATTATATGTTCGTCCAACATCAAAATGACATTCTGATTTTGATGTGTTGGATTGATAGAACGCCAGTACAAAGATAGCGGTAGAATAGCACCCGGTTTATATACATGCTGAGAGAGATCATACCCAAAAAGCTCAAGATTTCCGAATGTATCTGATCTATCATGTTGAGGGATAGGTGGGTCGTCGATGCGTGTTGAAGGTGCGACTTGTATGGGTCCTATTTGTGCGGTACTAGATACTTTGCCATCATGAGATGTAGAAGACAGAGATTGGTTGATGCTAGGAGCATAAATTGTCACAGCTAAATTGTATTGCCCCGGAGACATTCCTGTTCTTAGAGGTATTTGTATACGGGCAATGATTGTATCTCCTGATTGCCATTGGGTAGACTGGAAACTGTCATTAAATCCCTGGCTCCAATGATATCCCCATATATCCACTAGGTCTGCTACAAATCGATAGTCGCTTTGGTCTGAATTGAGAATCTTCAGTCTGAGATCTACATTTAGATGATCGTCAGTTTGCAATTCTGGTATTCGGAAACCAGTGACTTCAGCAACCTGGCCAAATTTTGCGTAAATTGATTGAAATTCTGGTAGTGAAATATCCGCAGTTGCATTGAAATGATATGCAAGGAAATCTAAGTTCCCCGATGTGTCAGCCGGTGATGCAGCTAGCGCTGACTCCCAAGACAAGATCCAGTCCTCGGGTGGTAACGCAGATTGCGGGAAAACATATAATATGGGTCCCATCGATGGAATAACTAGTGTTTCTCCGCCTCGTAGCCACATTATGTCTTCGTATCTATCAGCAAGATAAGCCATAGTAGGATGTTGGTGGTGAATTGCGCTGACATATGTGTTTTTATAGTTTGCGTCCTTACTGTTGATGTATTCTGCAGCGTGCATTAAATCGCTATCATTGACTATATGTTGTGTCTCTTGTTTGGCCCAAATATAGAAGTAATCTTTCACTGTAGTAGCACAGG
>CAJWIA010000234.1 GCA_913040765.1 uncultured Anaerolineales bacterium
TCCCAGGATAATTGCGGTACTCCCATACGTCCAGCGCCACCCATAAACAGCAATTGCGGCCACTGCCACAACAGGCAAAGTTGCCTCCGCAACTGACTGACCTAGAGATGCTAAAGCAAGTGCACTGCCACGCTCTTTGGCAAAATATCGTGCCATGCTGGTTAGACCGGTATGTGAGGCAAGAGCTTGCCCAGATTGTCTAAGCAAGAAAATGCCAAAGCATAGGGAAAGCGGCCCTCTTACTGTTGGTATGAATAGGCAAGCAGCAGTCATGAAGACACATACTACTAGACTGAAGTTTTGTAATTTGAAACGGTCTACTAGAGGACCGCTCCACAACATAGTTATTGCACTTACTAAAGTGCCTATCATGTAGATTGTGCTCCAGGAGGTATGGCTAAGATCAAACTCCAACTGGATTTGAGGTCCAAATACTCCAATAAAAAATGTCTGCCCAACACTTGAACAAAACACCATGACAAATCCGAATCCCAACAAGCGTGGATTAGTTAATAATAAACGTTTATAAGTTTCAATCATTTTTTGAAGTTAAATACAGACTAATTTGGTGTGTAAGAGAGAATGGAAGACAACCAGCGTTCTAGATCAGTCACTTCAATATTTTTACGCTGAGCAAGGCTACTGATTTGACCTTTGGTGATGTTGCCCGTGCTGAAATAACGAGATTCTGGATGGGAAAAATACCAACCACTCACACTTGCAGCAGGTGACATTGCATAATTGTCTGTTAAGCTGACATTGACATTCTTGGTTGCATCAAGTAGTTCAAACAATTTGGTTTTTTCTGTGTGGTCGGGACAGGCAGGATAGCCAGGTGCAGGTCGGATACCCATATATTTTTCGCTGATCAATTCTACATTAGTAAATGATTCGTCTGGACTATAGCCCCAGATATCCATTCTTGTTCTTTTGTGAAGCTGTTCCGCCAGAGATTCGGCCAACCTATCGGCTAGCGCTTTAATCATTATAGATGAATAGTCATCATCTAAATCTAAATAGGATTGTGACAGTTCTTCAGCTCCCAAACCTGTTGTTAACGCGAAACCGCCTAAATAATCACGGATACCAGTTTGCTTTGGCGCTACATAGTCTGCCAGACTAGACAGTACTGCATCTTCATTTCTATGATTTTGCTGTCGAATGTGACAAAGTGTAGTTAGTAATTTATTTGGATTATCGGTGCTATATATTTCGATGTCATCGTAGTTCACTTGATTAGCAGGCCAAATACCCACTACTGCTTTTGCTGTTAGAAGTTTTTTGTTGATTATCTCGTTTAGTAAGTCTTGTGCATCGTCAAACAATTGTCTTGCTTGACTTCCCACTATTTCGTTCTCGAAAATGTTCGGGTATTTTCCTGACAATTCCCAGCTAGTAAAGAACGGGGTCCAATCAATCGTGTCTATTAAGTCCTTTATTGGATAATCGTCAAATACTTGTATGCCTAGCTTGCGCGGAGTAGGGGGAACATATGACTTCCAGTCTATTATTAGCCCCTTCGTTTTAGCAATTTCGTAACTAAGATAATTTTGACCAGAGCGTCGTTTTTCAGTCCTTTCCCTGACGCCTTTATATTCATCTTTTATACCGGAGATATATGTGTCACGTTTCTCATCACTTAACAATGAGCTAACCACAGTTACTGCGCGGCTGGCATTAGGAACATAAACAACTTGATTGTTAGTGTAATGCGGCTCGATTTTTACCGCAGTATGCGTTTTAGATGTAGTGGCGCCGCCAATCAATAAAGGTATGGAACAACCTAGCCTTTGCATCTCTTTAGAAACATGTTCCATTTCCTCTAGTGAAGGAGTAATGAGTCCACTTAGGCCAACAATGTCGGCATTCTCCTTGCTGGCTGCGTCCAATATTTCTTCGCATGAAACCATAACTCCTAAATCAACAATTTCATAGTTGTTGCATCCCAGCACTACTCCCACTATATTTTTTCCTATATCATGCACATCACCTTTTACAGTGGCAACAACTATCTTTCCTTTATATCTCTTTTGTTCCTCTGCAGAGTCTTCTATGAATGGAGTTAAATGAGCCACAGCTTGTTTCATTACTCTCGCGCTTTTAACTACTTGTGGCAAAAACATTTTGCCTGATCCAAACAAATCTCCTACTACATTCATGCCGTCCATGAGGGGGCCTTCTATAACATGTAAAGGTCGATCAGCATTTTGTCTTGCTTCTTCTGTATCCTCAACAATGTGTGTAGTGATACCTTGGACTAACGCATATTCAATACGTTTCTCTACAGGCAATAATCTCCATTCAGGATTTTCCTCTCTTTCTTTTGATAATTTACTACCTTTATAATCATTTGCAATCTGGAGTAACTCTTCTGTGGCATTGACGTTAGTGTTTAATACTGCACCTTCAACTTTGTCGCGTAGTTCTTTCGGTAAGTCATCATATAGTGCTAATTGGCCTGCGTTCACTATTGCCATGTCTAGCCCAGCTTTGATTGCATGGTACAGGAACACAGAATGTATAGCCTCGCGTACCATATTGTTCCCTCGGAAGGAGAAAGATACGTTGCTCAGGCCACCAGACACCAGTGCTCCCGGCAAGTTGTTTTTGATCCATCGAGTTGTGGCAATAAAATCAATA
>CAJWIA010000235.1 GCA_913040765.1 uncultured Anaerolineales bacterium
GTATGTGTGTTAATCAGTCCTGGAAAAACAAGTCGGCCTGACGCATCTATAACCACGATGTCGCTACTTAGTTTACTTGAGATAGACCCTGCAGATACTTGCTCAATTATTCCGTGTGATATTCTTACAAATCCACGGTCTATAATACGTCTCTCTCCATCCACAGTAATTATTGTGGCATCTTTTATCAATAAATCGGTTGATGTCATGATTATTTCTTCACCAGTATCTCATAACCTTTTTGGCTACATTTGCTCAATCAATTTCAACAGATTGGCATCTTCACATTCCTCAGCAAATCGTTGTAATTGGACAGTATTTGGTGAGCCTACGTGACCACCAAACTTCATAACCACATTTGCAGCGACGGCATGTCCAACTCTCGCACATTGCTGTATATCTAATCCTCGCATTCTAGCAGCTAAGAATCCTCCTACAAAACCATCGCCAGCTCCTGTAGTATCCACAGGGTCAGAAACATCGTACGATGGCACTCTGTTAACACCTTCTACGGTTTCGTCAACTATGATGCAGTCACGTTTGCCACAAGTGACAACCACGCATTTTACCCCGTAGTCCAGTATTTTTAAAGCAGCTTTTTCAGGATCACTTTCGCCGGTCATCTGATACGCCTCATCCTGATTGGGAAATATATAATCAAGACCTTCAAGTAGTGACTTGTGATCATCGCTAGCAAATTGAAAAGATGGATCAATTGAGGTAATAGTGCCGACTTCCCGCGCCCCAGCAAGTAGATCATTGGCAATCTGCCTAGTGTGCTCTGTCTGAAATGTATAACCTGATACATGCAAATAGTCGCAATTGCTAAGACAAATTCTAGCAAGACTCTTTGTAATCTTAGTAGTACTAAGGTCCCTATATGAGAGCATAGTACGCTCTCCATTCGAATCAACAACAATGACAGCAAAAGCACTTGTGCCTGGAACACAACTTATGTGATCCGTTGAGACTCCAGACAAGTTCAGATCATCCAATAGGATTTTTGAGAACGAATCCTGACCAATTACTCCTACCTGTTTTACTTTAACCCCAAGACGGGCTGCGCTCACAGCACAATTTGCAGCTGATCCGCCAGGAAGCATACGAAACTCCTTGATAGTGGAGTCTTGTCCTGCCATAGGCACACTTTCAACATATGTTGAAAGCTCTACCAAGACATCTCCATATGTGAATAGAGTAGGTCCTGTTTTTGAATTAATAAAATCAGACACGTCAAATTACATTAGGATTGAATAGTAATAAATTAGATGATTATTAATTATTGGCCTCTAAATTATAGTCTAGTTAGATTATCACCTAACTGGGTAACAAACTTTCGATCTGAGCTTCCACTCGCCTATTTTCCGTAACAATGACTATCACCAACCGCCTGTGAAACACCTAATTTCTCATAGTATTCCTGTAGGTTCACCCATGATTTCTTCTCGAGTGATTCTATGGACGCTGGCACCAAGCAGAGACTCCGCAAATGATCCGCTGCAGTTGTTGTAGGTATTTGCTCTTTTTGTATAGCTCTTACCAGCTCGTCAAGAAGCATCCGACTATCGTCAACAAATGGAACACAGGCTGGCATTCTCTCCGCGTGTGATGTCTCCGCTTCATCTTCTTCCTTAAATCGAGAACCTGATAAACCCATTTCTGGCTGAAAGTCAATCCGTATAAGATCGTCAAATTGTGATTGCTGAATTAGTACTCCTCTGGAAAATTCACTTCGCCATCGAAATTCCATTTTGTTCCAGCTTCCAGTCCAAGTACCAAAATAATTTACATGCACATTATCTTCAAAACGAAATAACACAGAAACACAGCAATCATTCTTGTATGTACTCCAAGTTGGCTTCCAAGAGTCAGCTACCAGTGAGTGCACTTCAGCACCATAACAGTACCTCAACAAGTCAAAATGATGAATGCTTTGCTCAAACAACATTGGATACAGCATCTCCAAGGGATAGTCATTTAAGTCATCGCGTCCACCATCACGATGACGTACATATGAGAACTGTGCATGACTAAGATTTCCTAGTTCTTGCGTTTCTACATACTGTTTTATACGTTGTGATGTGGACAAGTATCTGAAATTCATACCTACCAGAAGCTCCAGACCATCATTTCTGGCCTGCAGCACAAGATCGATAACCTCAGACATTTGATCTGACAGAGGTTTTTCACACAACACATGATTTCCTGCGGACAATGCAATACTAACCAAGTTGTAATGTGTGTTAGGCGGTGTAGCAACAATAACCGCATCTGGTTGCGTTACGCGCAGCGCGTGCTCCAGATCTTCTCCAATTAGTGCATTTTTAATATGATGTATGGATCGCACAGCCTCAGCCTTAGACAAGTCTCTATCCACAATACCCACCAAATCTACTCCCGGGGCATCGGAGCATACCCGTGCCCAAACCTCCCCCCTAATCCCAGCCCCGACCAGAAGTAATTTCACCGGCACCCTACAGTCCATAATACCTCACGTAATGTTCCATCTTATATGTCCCTTCATCATCGATATTCTGAGAAACTGCCGCATAAAACCGAGTGTGCTAGCTAGCAAAATACCGAATACTTGTACCACATAAGCTCCTCCCATGTCGGTACCAAGATAAT
>CAJWIA010000236.1 GCA_913040765.1 uncultured Anaerolineales bacterium
ATAGGAGGTAAATAGTCAATGACTAAAATCATCAAGATAGAGGGTTTGCCACTAGAATACCCAGAACCACATTACAAAGGCACATTACGATATATTACATTGGCTCGTATCGAGACAGATGATGGGGTTGTTGGGTGGGGAGAATGCATCTCTCAGTTCCCTGAGTCTGCGCTGGCAACTAAGGTTATTATTGAGCGTGGTTTTGCTCCTATGTTAATTGGTGAAGATCCTCATGATGTTGATCGACTATGGAGCAAGATGATCGATCATGTATGGTGGATCGGTCCGGAAGGGATAGCGGCATTTGCAATAAGTGCGATTGATATGGCCCTTTGGGACACTAAGGGAAAATCTATGAACCTTCCAGTTTCTAAGCTGATAGGTGGTCAATTGCATGATAGTGTACCAGTGATGGCTTCGGTTATATTTGAAATGGAGGACATTAGTGAAACCGAGCGTGAATTTTCCTGGATGTGTGATCAAGGTTATGACATTGTGAAAGGTGGCTGGGGCATGCATCCGGGTGCTGTCTTTGGTGATGATCGTGACCGTGACCTCGAGTTAGTAAGACGTTTGCGAGATGTAGTGGGACCTGATCGTAAACTTGTAGTAGATACACCAGGTGTATGGGGTTTATGGGACGTGCCTAAAGCTATCCGAAGATTTCGCGACTTGGAAGAATACAATCTATTCTGGATTGAACAACCGTTGTTTCCTAGCGATTACGAAGGTCATGCGCGGTTACGCGCATCCGTTTCTACTCCTATAGGGACTGGTGAGGATGAATGGAATATTGAAGGCTATAAACGCCTAATAGATTCAAAAGGTGTGGATATTATTCAATTTGATCCTGGTCGTTGCCATGGAATAACTGGAGTAAGAAATGCAATTAAATTGGTTGAAGCGTCTAACTTGAAATACAGTCTGCATACGTGGAGTAGTGCTCTTAATACAGCTGCCAGCGTGCATTTGATGTCAATATCAAATCATGGTGTTTGTAAGGACTTTAAGCCTCATGAATCGCCAATGCAGCACGAACTTGTAAGTAATCCGTGGGAACAACAAAACGGCTTTATTGCTGTACGTGATAATCCTGGTCTTGGCGTAGATATCCGGGAAGACATCGTAAAGAAATACATCTTCAAATAGCAATAAACTTATGTTATAAGGAGGGCTTACAAATGGCTAATTACAACGATAATGATGATCCTAGGCGCGCACTTATCACGGGAGGTGCCAATGGATTTGGTTTAGCCGCAGCACGTATCTTGATATCACAGGGTTCCCAGGTGGCTATTGGGGATGTGGATGAAAAACAGCTTACAAAAGCAGCGAAAGAAATTGATAGCGCTAATTTGCTTCCTCTAAGCTTGGATGTCACCTCTCGCGCATCTATTCAATTGGCTGTTGATGCATGCAACGAGAAATTTGGTGGGTTAGATACACTAATTAATAGTGCTGGTGTGATTGATATATCTCCGCTATCTGAAGTAACTGAAGAAAAATGGGATTTTGTATTGGACGTAGATTTAAAAGGTGTTTTTTTTATGGCGCAAGCTGCAGCGCCGTTAATATCTGAGAGTGGACGGGGTCGGATAGTAAATATAGGCTCAGATGCATCAAAAGTGGGTTTTGCCCAGATTCATGCGTATTGTGCCGCTAAACATGCTGTTGCCGGAGTAACAAAGTCATTGGCTGGCGAGCTTGCTCCTCATCAAGTCACTGTAAACTGTGTTTGTCCAGTAGGGTCACCCACTACAGGTATGGGTGAATGGGTTATGTCATGGAAAAAGGCTGCTACTGGTTTGACGCGGAAGGAAATTGAAGCATCTACAGCGGCCGATATTCCCTTAAAGCGTAACGCAACTGAAGCTGATGTAGCCAATGCGATCATGTTTTTTCTGGCGGACTCATCTGATTTCTTGACTGGATTGATATTAGATGTTGATGGAGGTATGCTTAGTACTATCCCTATCCCGGGTGCAGCTGATTAGATTATGATCACGCAATGTTAGCCTCGAAAACTGAGATTTTCGGTTTTTTATATCCATAAATGTATGAAATACTATATAGGTGCTAGGAAAGCAGTAGCGAGGTTTCGTGTAGGAATTGCGTAATTAGTAGATCTGATATTAATATACGTCAGTTTTCATTAGGTTTTGGTTGGGTAGAGCGTTAGTTGGATAAAAGTTGGATACTTGATTGTAACCGAGATTTTAGAAAACTAGTATATGTATGGGATAGATTTGCATAAGGTCGCATCTTTTCTCGCTTGTTACTTAGTCAGGTATGTAATTGACATTATCCAGAATTAATGCATTGTTCATTTGCTGACTGATAGTCCGATTATTTTCCCTGTCCTGTATTAGAACTGTGCTATCTAAATGTGATTGATAGATGTATACTAGTAATGTATCGTAGTTATTCATCAGTAGTTAAATATTATACAAATTATACAAATAAATATATAGGAGACAACTATGTCGAATAAGATGACAAGAGTGGTATCAGCGACATTTATAATGGTGCTGTTGGTGGCTT
>CAJWIA010000237.1 GCA_913040765.1 uncultured Anaerolineales bacterium
AAAGAAACTAACAATGATCAAGCCATAGTAATCCAGGCACTGGAGCGTACAAATCTAACCAGCCTAAAAGACCGTTTTGTTAGCGATCTGTCTGGAGGAGAGTTACAACGTGTTGTAATTGCACGCGCCCTAGCGCAGGAACCTGAAGTACTTTTGCTAGATGAACCTACAGCCCATCTCGACCTTAAACACCAAGCTTCAATATTAAGTCTAATCAAATCGCTTGCCACAGCCAAAAATATTGCCGTACTATTAACAATGCATAATATTAACCAAGCCGCAAAATGCGCCGATTCAATAGCACTGATATCCAATGGAAAGATACAGGCATTTGGATCGCCTACCGATGTGTGTACTTCCCAAAGATTAAGTAAGGTATATGACACCCCGGTGGAGGTTGTAACTCATCCAGATCATGGATTGCCTTTTGTCACAATCTATGATAATTTACATCAATCGAAAGCAGATTAATATCAAAATTGTAATGCCAAGAATAAGCAAACCCGACACACACAGCGGCGACGATGGAACTACCTCTACCATCCAGGGCAAACGGGTATACAAAGATGTGCTATTAATCAAAGCATTCGGGACATTGGACGAACTAAATTCCGCAATTGGATTAATTCTCGCTTGTAACAATTTACCAGTGTCATTTGCTAATATTCTTCAATCTATACAAAACACACTGTTCCATTTGGGCTCAGACCTTGATCTAACAGCTGAGATCAACAATAAACCTTTACAACCGCACATAGAAGACAAACATATAACTGATCTCAACAATCTTATCACCAAGATATATTCAGACGTGGGCCCACTAAAAAACTTCACTCATCCTGGGGGATCCGAAACAGCAGCTAGATTACACATGGCACGCGCAATCTGCCGGCGTGCCGAACGCGATGTCATCGCACTATCTCATAAAACAAAAATTGGAAGCCTGGCAATCACGTATCTAAATCGTTTGTCTGATGCGCTATTTCTCATGGCCCGCTCTGAAAATAAGCGTGAGGGATTCCAAGAGAAGATATGGGACAGTCACGACTAACTCATTTCCAATTAGTCGGGGAACATTGTCGCTTGTACACACCAGTAGCAATTAACCACCTGCTAACATAGCATCAATCACGACAGTGAAATCACTCTTTTGCACTTTCCCAACCCAACGCCCAATCTCATCCCCCTGACCATCCAATAAAATAAATGACGGGTAGGATCTGTAATCAAGCTCATTTCTCAGAGTAGTGGTCGCGTCATCAACAGCGTCTAGATATACAAATTCGATCTGCCCTGCATACTTCTTTTCTAACCCGTGCACGACGGGAGCCATGGCCTGGCAGGTCGTTCAGTAAAATGAAAAGAATTCTACAAATTGCGGCTGCCCTGCACTAAGAACCACATCGTCCGGATTGCTAGCACGCATTTCAACGTCAGCATCACCTACCACTGATTTCCCTCCATTTTCCGATGTACAACCTGAAAACAGAAAGGTGCAAGTCGCTGCAATACTTAGCATAAGATAATGCAATCTCATTGATTTTTCCCTGGTAAATTGAACATACAACCTGATTCGCACAGCAATATCATTTTTCCAGTAGCATCAAGTGTACTTGAAGGCTTAGTAAGTATATGTTTTATATCAGATACTATATCCATCGCTGAGGTTTCATATGATCTATGACCTAAAACCAAATTGCCATCGGTGTCAATCACATAACTTAACGTACTATGACCCACTAAATACCCAGCTGCTGACCCACTATCCTCTTTTTCAAAGTAAATGTTGTAGTCACTAGCCACTTGGTGTATCTCTTCAAGTGTTCCATGCAATCCTATAAAGTCTGGGTTGAACAAGGCAAGATACTTTTTTAAGACCTCTGGACTATCCCGCTCAGGATCTACTGTAATCATTACAAATGAGACTTGATTCGCATCATCACCCAACAATTCATGAACCTGCTTCCATGTACCTAACGTACCTGGACAAGCATCTGGGCAATTAGTAAAACCAAAAAACATAAGCACTACTTTGCCACGAAACTCAGACAAATTGACAATGTTTTGACTCTGATCCGCGAGAGAAAACTCTGGTGCTTTTACTGGGTCTTCAAACTCCATTCCTTTATACTCGTATGGGTCAGAATTTAACAAGCCACACGCAGAGATAGCACCTGACAACAGAATGAAGACTATTTTATTGCTTATTCGCAGTAACATATTCGCTGGATATATATGTATTATTAAATCGCCCAATTATAGTTCATATTTGTAACAAGTCTTAAGAATCTACCGCAATATATTTATGATTCAGAAACCATCACATCTACTACTACAGGACCTGATATCTTGAACATTAATTCGACTTCGAAATGGCTTTTAGAAACCAAATCTGCATCAAGATCAATCAGCATAACATGCAAGTCTCCAGGTACAAAACTCACCGTCTCACCCGGCAACAATTCTATATCTCCACTAACAGGAAGCATCGTCATTATATCGCCTTGCATCCTTACCTGATGTATTTCTACTGCTT
>CAJWIA010000238.1 GCA_913040765.1 uncultured Anaerolineales bacterium
TTTCAGATGAATTGATTCCTGCAGATGTCGAGGATCTTGAGGTCTTTGAAACACTAGTAACCGGTGAAATTAAAGATTCGTCCTGTCCAATTGTATGACTTGTTTCTACCAATTTTGCTTGCAAAGAAACAAAACCACCAAATAGATGCTGCCAACGCAATCCAAAAGTCACTGCTAATGCAAGCATACCTAATACACCAAGAGTAAATGCAGCCAAATCACCCGCTAATTCTCCGGCAACCATGGCCACTAACCAACCAATTTTACCGCCACCCCGACCTTCTAAAGCCTGTAGAACAATGCCACCACCCTGTAAAGCATCTGTAAGATTGATGTTCATTTTTTTCGATACATCTGTAGCAACCCAAATATGTACACTGCCTAACATACAAAGTACAGCTAACTCGCCTGATATTATGCGTAACCACGATACCCTAGTCATCAAGCCAATACTATGTGCTATATAAAGACATCCTGCCAACAATAAAGCCAAAGGAGCGAGTAAGGCACCCCAGCCCAACCAAATTGCTAGGGTGTCTGCCACACCAATCGTCCATCTCCCAGACGACATATCCAAGACTGCCAACACACCAATTAATCCCGTTGCTAAGAGGGTTATGGAGACCAACTCATCAGCATATTTTCGCAATATACTAAATGCAGTTACAGTTGTGCCCAACAAGCGGTTCTGAAACTCTGCTGTCCAAATACTGGTAGATGACCTGCCAGACTTTGAATGACACCTAGTAGATTTCTTTGACTTATTAAGTGTCTTTCTATTTATATTTTTTGATTTGCGACGCTTATTACCTGTAGTCATATTAGTTAGCACAATAATCCTCTAACAGGGGATGCAATCAGCGTGCCTATGATTTTAATAGTTCAATGGTGAGGTTATCTAACTGTACCGTCAGCATTACCTTCCATCTGCGCAATTCGTTTCAGCACTTCATCCACAGCCACGCGCTGTTTCCTGTATAAATCAGCTTCTGATACTGACAACCGTAAGGCCACATCTCGCACCTTAAGACCTTGCAAAAATTTCAGCTCGAGTATGTTGTATAGCAACCATTCGCCAGTAAATCTACGTTGTCCTTCCGGTTTCATTTCTTCAATTGCTTTTTTTAGGACTTCCCTTAGTGCATTTACAGCATTACCTTGATGATGAGCTTGAGTCTGTCGAACAACATTAAGAGTCATCAATGGGCTTTCACTGAGACGAGGTCCACCCCAGAAATGTCCTAAAGCTGATTTCACCCACTCTGCTGCGTCGGGATTGTCAGCAAGATCACCTGCCGTAAGTGCAGAAGTACCTGCATAACTGGCAGCTGCTCGCATACGCTGCAATTCTTCTACTTGAGGTAACAATTTATCCATAGCTCGAAAAACTTCGACTTGTAGGAGACGGTCCTCCAGTGCTGAGGTGGCACGTTCAACCAGAGTCTGAAGAGTACTAAATTCCTCGCTAAGATGAACATCAGATATAAGACCAGGCATATGTAGACCAAGTATTCCCATAAGTGCGCCTTGCTCCGTAGAATGCCTGATAATGGTTTGGGTACGCAAAGGTATGATCCAATAACCATCCCATTCGAGCGTGCCTAGTGCATTATTGTTCGCCGAATTATCACCATCAATCTTATAACTTTCCGAGTTGAGAAAAGAAACAAGAGTATCGGATTTCGTTGGTAGTGCATGTGATCCGATTTCGACCTCAATACGAGCAATGTTATATCCTACAGAAGCTACAAACCCACTGGAAATATGTAATACATCACAGGCTGCAGCTAGTACAGATTCCAAAAATTGTCTTAAATCTCCTGTAGTTAGCAGACGATCACCAAGCATCTGAAGACGCTTGACATCGTCACGATCACTTGAATTGCCATAAAAAAATTGTTGCTCAACGGGTAACCGAATTACTGTGATGGCATACTGTACTAACAATACAACTCCTACAACAGCTACTGGAACCCACAAAGTCAAATCAAGCCCAATCATGCGATCCATCCAGCGTACAAACAGATAAGCGCCGGCGGATAACGAAGCGACAATAGGACCACGCAGTATCCACTGAAATAATCTACCTTTAATCACTCTGTCAGGTTGAGGCGCCCCAAAAAAGGCCACACTATAAGTCATAGAAACAAGAGCAACACTAACTGCAACATTAGCAATAAGAGAAGTAATCCAAAAAAAAGTTGGGTGATTTTGCAATATTGATCCACCTACAGACATGAGGTATGGGAAAACACCGATAGGAACTGCTAACGATGATATGACCAGATAACCAAGACGTCTTCGTGTAGACCTGGTAAGACAACGCATAAACGCCCTATACACATTAATCGCAGCAGTCAATGTAGCTATAAGAAACACAACTGAGAACAGTGAGAACCATTCTCCAGGACTAAACCACTGAATAGTCGTGTTTACTACCATCTTTTCCACTACTAACCCAGTGAGTAATGCCAAACCAATAGCACATAATCCAAGGAAGTAAGTGATATATACG
>CAJWIA010000239.1 GCA_913040765.1 uncultured Anaerolineales bacterium
CCAGTGAACCCATCTTTTATCACTACATCTGCTACCCCGGCAAACATTTCTTTTCCTTCAACGTTACCTATAAAGTTGATATTTTGATCATGCTTTATAAGTGCGTGGGCTTCTTTTGTGAGTAGGTTTCCTTTGTTTTCCTCTTCGCCGTTAGATAACAGTCCCACTGTCGGACGTGGTATTCCTAGCACTTTGTTTGCATACAAGTTTCCCATGATCGCAAACTGATGGAGGAAATCTGCCTTGCAGTCGCTGCTTGCTCCTACATCCAACAAAATAAAATATCCTTGTGCAACAGGAATGAGAACAGCGATTGCTGGTCTGCGGGTATAGGGCATGCGCCTTAAAGTAATCAATCCGTTTGCCAAAATTGCACCTGTGTTGCCAGCAGACACAAAAGCATCAGCTTCTCCATTTTTCAGTAGTCGCATGCCTGCAGCAATTGAGTTTTTTGTTTTGGTACGAGATGAGAATGCCGGGGATTCATCAGACTCTATTTTTTCTGGTGCATGAACAATACTTATCTTAGTGTTCGACGTGTTGTCGATTTGTTGTAACGCCGGTACTAGTAGTGCTTCATCACCAGTTATTAGTATCTCGTAGCCAAATTCTGATGCCGCAGCTAGGGCGCCATGTAGTTCTGGGAATGGATAGTCGTCACTCCCCATACCATCTAAGGCAATACGTCGTGGTCTGTCTTTCATTCAGAGTACCTGACTTGAGAATATAACATGTTCTAATTGTTGTAAACACCAGTTAGATGCTTTCGATACGCAAAAATATATAACGTTGACACTAAATAGTGCAATGCTATAATCGCCTCAGTTAGCGCTCGTGGCGGAATTGGCAGACGCGTCAGGTTGAGGGCCTGGTGGCCGTTGAGGTCGTGTGAGTTCAAATCTCACCGAGCGCACAGTTTTATTTTATGGAATAAGAAAGGTTGAGATATATTGTCGGTTTATATACTGGGTAGCTATTATGGAAAATTTAGTGATTGATAGCAACATAATTGAAGGTGTGCAACATGTTCTGTTTTCTCCTTATGGGGACAAAAGAGGCACATTTAGAGAGACGTTTAGAGCGGAATGGTTTCCTCAAGTTGACTGGAGTAATATACAAGCAAATCGTTCTGATTCGGATGCCAATGTTCTTAGAGGATTGCACTATCACCATCATCAATACGATTATTGGTTGACACCTAGAGGCCATATTAGAGTAGCTCTTTGTGATTTACGTACAAACAGATCTACATTTCGATCAGTAGAAATAGTGGAGATGGATGGTGGTAGCATGAAAGGGCTGTTAATACCACCTGGTGTAGCACACGGATTTGTTACTTTGACCGAGGCTACAGTAAATTACATAGTTAGCAATTATTATGATGGAAAAGATGAGTATGGTGTAGCTTGGAACGATCCTGAGCTTGCGGTTGATTGGCAAGTAGATGACCCTCAGGTGTCTTCAAGGGATCAGAACAATCCTTTATTTAGCGAAGTTGATGGTGTCACTCTGTAAGGTGGATTTGGAAGGGAGTCAAGGTGCATGTATGATTGGATTGAAGTGGTAATATATCGCCTTGTTTATGTCTGAGAGAATTCGTGCATTGTTGTCCCAATATGTATATTCGGGGACCCAGATATAATATACGATTACATAGTCTCCTGATGGTGTAAAGACAATTCCTGCATCACCTATTGGTTCTCCCTCGGCCCAGCCGTGTTTATGAGCTATTTTTGTCCCTTCAGGAACTCCAGCTTCAAGTAACACACCGATTTTGTTTTTTGATAGCCATTCGATCATAGATAAACATTCTGATTGTGTGATTTGATCTCCGAAAACCTCTATAAGTAGACCAGTGTTATATCTTGAGCATTCATATATGCCCTTTAACAACAAGCCTATGTCCGATGCCGTAGTTTGCATGTATGGATCAGGTTCGGTTGTGATATCAGTTCTAGAATTTGCTGGCGTATGCCGAAATCCTGGGATTTCTTCGCTATCGTAAAGTCCTCCAATGAAGGTGCTATTTAGGCCCAGCATATTGTAGGTGTTGTTCAAGCGTTTGAGACCAAGGTTTGGGTCAAGGTCACCTATCCAGTCTATTAGTACGTTGCTTGTCCAATTCGAACTTTCTGTAATCGATTTTTCAATAAGGTCTAACTCATAAGGTAATGCTCCTTCATTATTGATTTGCCTATAAAATTCGACCAAAAATGTGATTTTAATTATGCTCATTCCTGAAAAAGCTATATCAGGGTCAGTTGTTAGTTCAGTTCCTTCCATCCAGTTGCGATGCAGGATAGTGTTTGTGTTTAAATCAGCAATAAAAATACTTAGTAGGCCTTTAAAGCTCTCAGTTTTCAGATAGTCGCCTAATTGAATTTCTAGTGTTTTGAAGGTTGGAGAAATCGCTGGTTCGGTTTTAACTATAAGTTGCACATTTCTGTCTGCTGATTTACTGAGTGCTGTGGATA
>CAJWIA010000240.1 GCA_913040765.1 uncultured Anaerolineales bacterium
GCATGGGAAACGGAAAGCATAGATCTTATATATATTGATCCTCCATTCAACACAGGTAAACGTCAAGAACGCAAGCGCATCAAAACAGTTCGAGATGAAAGCCATGGAGATCGCACTGGCTTCAAAGGACAACGCTACCGCACACTGGAAACAGGAACGTCTGGTTATGATGATATGTTTGACGATTTCATTGATTTTATCTCACCCAGATTACTGGAAGCATACAGAATCCTTGCGCCTACCGGCTCAATGTTCTTCCATATAGATTACCGCGAAGTACATTACTGCAAGATTCAATTAGACCGCATCTTCGGTAGAAGGTCTTTTATAAACGAAATCATTTGGGCTTACGACTATGGGGCTCGCACCAAGAAGCGCTGGTCGGCCAAACATGACACCATTTTATGGTATGCAAAGAACCCAGATAAATACACTTTCAATTTTGACCAGATGGATCGAATACCGTATATGGCTCCCGGACTTGTCGGAAAAGAAAAGGCAGCTCGAGGTAAAACTCCCACTGATGTTTGGTGGCACACCATAGTTAGCCCAAATGGTCAAGAGAAGGCGGGATATGCAACTCAGAAGCCCCTGGGGATAGTAAACCGAATAGTAAAAGTACATTCCAACCCCAACGATATGCTTATGGATTTCTTCGCTGGTAGCGGAACACTCGGAGATGCCGCGGCACGCGCAAGCAGAGAGTATGTGCTGATTGATAACAATCCCGATGCTATAAAGGTAATGGCAAAAAGGTTACGCTCCTACAAACCTGAAATGATCAACTGTGAACACCTAATCAATGGATAAGATAGCTACTATTCCTCTCTAAAACGGTGCGGAAGACTCATAGATCGAGCTCTTTTTGGTAAATATATGCTCAAAACATGAATGCTGGATTTGTAAATATATCAGGGGCAATTTGCCTGCCTCCTAGATGTAGGTGTATAGTATAGAAAATAACAAAATAGGTGTCACGTGAAAAAGATATTGAGTTTACTAGTATTGGTTACAAGTGTATTGATCACTGCATGCGGACCAAAATATGAGGCCATCAACGGATGTGAAATTAGTCCAAAAACTGTATGTCCCAAAATTGATCTGAGTGAGGCTAATCTGCATGAGGCTAACATGAGTCAAGGTGACCTTACTGGGGCTAACCTTAGTGGGGCTAACCTTAGTGGGGCTAACTTGGTTTATACTGACTTGCGTGAAGCTGACCTGACTGGGGCTGACCTGACTGGAGCTGAACTGATGGGGGCTGACCTGCGTGATTCCAACCTAAAAGCAGCTGATCTAACTGGAGCTGAGTACAATAAATACACACAGTTTCCTGAAGGATTCGACAAACAGACAGCCGGGCTGGTGTGGAATGGGAGTGGAACGTCTAAGTAGATCAATGTTGTTTTTTAGTGGATGACCTCATTAGCAGTATGTGTATAGTTGAGATATGTCTAAGAAACAGAAAGTACCAAGTAATACTCAGCTTGAACAACTAGTACCTAGTACCGCTGCTGAATTCTATACAAGTAGTAGGATGGGATGGGCAGAACTAAATGACGAATCAATTGATTCTTCTATTACTGCCGGATTGCTAATGAATCAGTTAATTGTATTTGAACGACAACATATTGATGGCGTTTACCACTGGACAATATATGTTGACGAGTTACGAAAAGAATTACATATAGGCACACTTACATATCGACAAGTAGATACAAAAAGTGTAGCTCTTGCATATGGGATAGTACCAGAACACTATGAAAATAAGGAGTTAATGCTGGTGCTTAGAGACGCTGTAATAACTGCAAAGCTCAAGGTAGATGCAGACCATAACGTAGGTATATTCCATCCGTATGAATACGAAGAAAAGCCTTGGGATAAGATTGATGCCGACGCTAAAACCAAGAGATTAATACATGATTGGGTTTTTGGTCACAGCATACGCGAATTAGCAAAAAAGTACGCCTACGCATCTAAAGATGTAGTTAAAAACAGATTATCAACGTTGCGTAAACGGCACGGAGAACATGTAGTGCCAAAGGCTAACAATAGGGTTAACTATCTCAGCCACTTGGAATATCAAGCCACAGTCGATATGAGTGGATTGCCAGACAAACTAATAATCGACAGATAGACTGCTAGCGATCACGCTCTCCCATTTGCACATTATTAGACGTATCCACTCCCGACTTTTTAAGACCACCGAGCTTTAACAGTTTCGATAACTTCTTTTAGGGAGGTGACCGAATCAATCCGCGCAGTTCTAGCTGGGATTATAGGCCAGAGTCCTGCGAATATTTTTTTGAAATCGTCTGCTTCAACCACGAAGAAAAGTTATATGAAAAATTATTTGTAAACCTCCCAATGATGTGTTCGTCGATAACATTTCATAAATTTGATAAGATGCACACCTTGATGGCAATCCAAATACACTACTGAGTATTTACTCATATGATCACTAGATCCAAA
>CAJWIA010000241.1 GCA_913040765.1 uncultured Anaerolineales bacterium
GAGCCGATTTATCCTTGAGCATAACAGCTTTCATGACCAGTCGCCATTGGAGCTATTAGCCGAGAAAGTGCTTCCGGTAGTGACCAATAGGTAACCTAATATCATCTAAGTTATTTATGACAAATCTGAACATCAATGAGGTAGGGTGGAAAGCATCAAGTGATGAAGGGGTTGTTGCTGCAGGAAGTGCCGCGTCCGTTATGGCTGGCGTAAATATATTAAATGAAGGTGGTAATGCAGTTGATGCAGCAGTAGCTACTATATTTGCGTTGAATGTTACCGACCATGGTGACTGTTCTATTGGTGGTGAGGTTCCGATTATGATTTATGATGCCAAAAGCCAAAGTGTAAAAGTGCTAAGTGGGCAGGGCAGAGCACCTTTGTCGCAAGAGGCTATAGATTGGTATCTTAGAAATGGTATACCAGGTGATGGTGACATCAAGATGACACCCGTACCGTCGGTTGTTGACTCATGCATAACAGCTTTGAGGCTATTTGGAACCAGAACTTTTGAGGATGTAATTTCCAGTTCGATTGACCTTTTGGATGCCGGAAATGAAGAATGGCATCCAAAATTAGCACATACTTTTCGTAGAATGGTTGAGGAGGAGCATATTAGTAAAGGAGTACGCGAACAGAAACTACAATCGGTGACTGATCGTTTTTATGGTAGGCACGAAAGCAGGAAGGATATAGCAGATGAACTAGAAGCTGACTACGTATCAAAAGGAGGTTTTCTTCGCAGAAATGACCTGGCTGCACATTTTACTACAATAGAGGAGCCGATAAATGTAAGTTACAGAGGACATTCTATATACAAATGTGGTCCATGGACCCAAGGCCCATTTTTGTGTCAGGCACTGTGTTTGTTGTCAGATTTTGATTTGACCTCTTTAGGGCATTTGTCAGTTGATTATATTCATACAATTGTAGAGGCAATAAAGCTGGCAATGGCTGATCGAGACTATTATTATGGGGATCCTGATTTTGTTAATGTTCCCCTAGATGTTTTGCTGTCAGATGAATATAATCATATGCGAAGTAAGCTTATAAACAAGCATAAAGCTTCTATGGAAGCGCGTCCCGGTGATCCTTACAATATGCAACCCATTAAAGAAATTAGCTCCTTTAGGCCTGGAGTTGGCGGAACTACCACATGTGTTGTTGCTGATCGTTGGGGCAATGTTGTTTCAGCGACTCCTAGTGCAAATGTTCCTGAAAGTCCACGAGACGGGGGCGAATCAGGTGTTACGTTTAGTAACCGATTGAGAATGTTCAATACGACACCTGGTCATCCTAATTGTATAGAGGTAGGAAAGCGTCCTCGTAGTACTCTTACACCTACGATTATCCTAAAAGATGAAAAACCAATTATGGCTATTAGCGTGGCTGGTGGGGATTTGCAGGACCAGGTTGCACTTAATCTGATAGTAAATGCAATTGACTTTAATATGTTGCCAGATTCATGTGTTACTGCACCGCGTTTTGCTACAACACATCATCAGGACTCTTTTGATCCGAATCCCGACCGAGAAGCTACTTTTAAAAATGCAGGGTCGGTTATGCTGAAGGAAGATTTTGACAATGAGATTAAAGAAGATCTCAGGCGTCGTGGTCATACTATACAAACAACTAAGTCGTATATTGGTCGACCGGTAATGCTAGCCATAGACCAGGAAGAAGGCACAATTTATGCTGCTGGAGACCCAGAAGGTGGTCGACACGCAGCGGCTATGGGAGATTAGGTGGATTGCTCTATAGTAAGCATACGCTCAAGTAATTTGCAGGCGAATTTAGAAGAGATAAAAGACTTGTTTTGGGAGTATCTTGCGTGGGCTAACATGCGTCTGAATCAGGAATATTCCATCAGTTTAGAGATTAAATCCATTCTAGAGCAAGACATGGAAAAGATTGATGTCTTCATGTGTCCACATTCTCGCTTGTTATTAGCTAAAGATGGTGATTTTTATGTTGGCATAGTATGTATTAGAAAAATAGCGCAAGATGTAGGTGAAATCAAACGGATGTATGTTAGACCCAAACTCCGTGGTTCCGGCATAGGAAGACTATTGCTGGAAACAGCCATCATAGAATCGCGCGACATTGGCTACTCAAAGATACGACTCGATAGTACTAGATTTATGACAACTGCTCATGCTTTGTATAAGAGCGCAGGTTTTTATGAGATAGATCCATATATTGAAAGTGAGATACCACCCATGTTTCATCAGTACTGGATTTTCATGGAGAAACAATTGTAGGTATGTCTATCATAAATGGTCTAGCAGGCTTGATAATATGGACAGATAATCTAGAGGTCCTCTTAGATTTTTATCGTGATGTACTACAGCTTGTGCCACATTCGGTAAAACCGGACTTCGTTTCTTTCCGGTGGGGTGATACTAGACTGAACATTGGTACTCACTCTAATGTAAAGGGGCTATCCAAAGACAGGT
>CAJWIA010000242.1 GCA_913040765.1 uncultured Anaerolineales bacterium
CTCTTATTGCCGTTAACTATACGTATACGGCGCTGGAATACCAACTATCGAAATTCACAATCAGTTTTGACCTTAGATCCTCCTCAGCCAAGCACGAAATAAATGCATTTCGTGCAATATCCGCAATCTCAACTCTACCCATACCATATAATGATGCTAGCAACTCATATTCTCGCACCAACGATGTATTAAACAAAGGTGGGTCATCAGTATTTACTGTTACCATCAAACCTAGACTATTTAGTTTAGGAAAGGGATGCTCTTCCAATTGGTCGTACACATGTAGACATTGGTTGCTTGATAAGCAGACCTCCAATGGCGTCTGTTTATCCTTAAGCATTTCCAACAATTCTGGGTCCTCTATGCATCTAACTCCATGTCCTATACGATCCGCCTGTAACATCTCTAAAGCACCCCATATACTTTCTGGGCCCACTAACTCGCCAGCATGCGGCAAACTATACAGACCATATTCCTTAGCCTTATCGAACGCATGCTTGAATGGTTCGGGTGGACATCCCACCTCATTACCTCCTAAACCCAACCCAATAACCCCATAATCTCGGCCAGCTAGTGCGTACTTCAAAGTTTCTTCAGCAGGCTTTGGATCATAAACATCACCATTATCACCAAAACAGAAATTACGCGCTACGTCAAACACCCAACGCATTTCGACCCCAAAATCAGCCCTAGCTTTATTGCGTCCCTCCTCCAAGCCTGCCAGGATATCGTTGATACTAATGTCTTTTTCCAGTATATGCGTGTGATTAAAAGGTGAGACAGTCAACTCCCGATACATAATATTTTCCTCTTTCATAATAGCGCCATTTTCATAGGCTATTAGGGCGAAATCCTCAGCAGTTCTAATAATGTTATGTACCGTCAAGATAACTTCGACAAAGTGCGGAAAATCTCTGAAATTAAACCAATCCTGTATATCTTCAACCTTATCACTAGGAAGCAATTTGAGTAGATTATTTTTGTTAGCCAATTTCATCAGTACTTCTGGCTGTATGGTACCTTCTAGGTGAACATGCAATTCTGCTTTCGGCATGTCTTGAATAAACTTTTTTAGCGAAGCATCTATCACAATTAGCTAGTACCAATAACCATAGGAGAACTTGCTCCATATCCACTGGTCTCATAGATAAAAATCGCCCTTAGCGCTATCTGTATAGCATTTTCCCAGGCCTGCACTAGCCGATCGTTATTCTTCTCACCTTGATCGTAGTCATAATCTGAGGATACTAAATTACCCGACACTCCACAAACCATCGCAGCATGCAATTGCCTTAGTTGGGCTACAACGAAAATCGCCGAGCTTTCCATTTCAACATTAAGTAGTTTTTTATCAGATAATCCTTTTATCCATTCCGGAGTTTCCCCATAAAATGCATCATCACAAGCATTCAGTCCAACATGATAAGAAAAATCATTTGTCTTTTGCATCTCTTCAGATGCCTCAATAAGTGAGTGAGTAAGGAAGTGATCAGCCACTGCTGGATAACCTTCAGGCACATAAGCGCGTGTTGTACCATCATTACGTTGAGCTGCCGTATTAATTATAATGTCTCCTGTACGGATTCCCGGCTGCAAAGCTGCAGTGCTACCAACTCTAATAAAATGAGTAGCGCCAGCATTTGCGAGTTCCTCCACAGCTATTGATGCTGACGGACATCCAATACCAGTAGACATCACACTAACTGAGATATCTTGATAGATACCTCTGATAGTTTTGAATTCACGATTATCTGCGACTAGTTCAACCTCGTCTAAATAACCTGCTATTCTGTCCACTCTATCCGGATCACCTGGAAGCAAGACGTATTTACCCACATCTCCAGATTTAATACGAGTACAGTACTGATTAACATCTTGACTAGCAGTTGATTTATCAAATATTGCCATAGTCTAAATTCTCCTCTATACACAAGTCTAATGTTATATGTCGAATTCCCATTAGTGAAATGACCTCGGCGAACTAACCATGAAATAGTTCATATTCATACTGCCTATTGCCTGTGAAGTGCTCTCATTGTATCAATGATTCGCTGTGGCAGCCACATTGCTGTGATCGAACAGTATTTGCACTCATTTCGGGAAAAGCTGGGAGAGACGGTGCTTGTCGACGCATTAGCAGTAGGTGTATAGTATGGATATGCTTCGCCCTAAGTGTTGAGCATTGTTGCAAGCGTCAATGCCTGTATAGTCGGTCAAGCACCAGCACTATTCTCGTCTGGAGATGTGAGTGAGTACAATAGACTACAAGAACGAACTAAAACATTTGTTTATACTATCGGGTCAGTCAAATATGGTAGGTCTTGATCCCAAAATATCTTTTATTCCAGTTATGGAAGAAGAATTTGGTTCCAACAACATTATTGTTGTCAAGGACGCTCAAAACGGGCAGCCGATTCGACGCTGGTA
>CAJWIA010000243.1 GCA_913040765.1 uncultured Anaerolineales bacterium
ACTATGCTTTTGCAGTCACCACAGAAACTTTCTTCTGTCCACTTGGAAGACTATCATAAACTACTAATCCATCAGCTATAGCATAAAGTGTAAAGTCCCTACCAATTCCAACATTGGCGCCCGGCTTAATTTTGGTGCCAAGTTGGCGAACAATTATGTTCCCATTACGCACTTGCTCACCGCCAAACTTTTTTACACCTCGTCTCTGTGCATTACTATCACGCCCGTTTCGGCTTGATCCGCCACCTTTCTTATGTGCCATAATAAAATCCTCGCTGATACCTATGCACTAATTTTATCAATTTTTACTCGCGTAATTTCCTGTCTATGTCCTTGTTTCCTGCGATATCGCTTCTTTGGCTTATATTTAAAGACCAGTGTTTTACTTCCCCTCTCATGAGACAAAACCGTACCTTTCACACTAGCGTCCTCGAGTACAGGTGTGCCAACATGCACTTCATCATTATCTGATATAAGCATTGCGGGAAATTCTATCTTTTCTCCCTCTTTCTGAGGGAGACGATTAACTGTTATAACTGACCCTTCCTCTGCCCTAATCTGGTGTGAGCCAATTTCAAGTATAGCAAATTTCATATAAGCCTCGGACCACTATACACAATTGTACCCCGACTAAGCGGGGCACGGCGAAAATTATACTAGCGTCAACCATCATTGTCAACAAACAATAGCTTAGTACGGTTGATAGTTTTTGCGGTAATACCCATATATTCCAACAATTCGCTAGGTCGACCAGTAGCGCCTGGACAGGCCGAGAATCTAACGAACATCTTCTGCGGTATAGAATCTCCACTCACAATATCCAGCACTTGGATTAGGGATCGCATATCATAATCCTTGCCGCGTCGCTGACGAATTATAGACTTCATAGCCAATAATTTGTCAACAATTTCTTGAAGTACATCAATATCTATATAGTCTTCTAGCTCAATGACATATTCAGCTGCACGCAATCTAGACTGTAATGATTTTTCCTTTAGATCAGTCTCCACTATCTCAATTATCTCTATACCACTTGGCAAACTAAATACCAAGTCATTTTTCAATCTATCAGTTGAGATAGGTTCTATCACCCATATGTCCAGTATTTCGCATATGCTCACGATCCCTAGCGGCAATGCTGAAGCTAGCTGCATCCTAGGCTGAGGATTAAAACCCTGCGAATAGGCTATCGGTACTCCAGCTCGTCTTAATATTCTAGCCCAGGTTCTGTGCAAATCCAAGTTGCCTATCCAACGCGCCTTTCCATATTTGGAAAATGTAATACGTATCCTGTACATGTTACATACTATAATACCTCGACATGATCAACTATGTCTACAAACGTATTCCACAGATACTGTTACTAATACTATGCCTCATATTAGGTATAGTACAGCTTGACAAAAGAACAGTCAATCAAGGCCTACGAGCAACTTATTACAGAGATGCTGAGCAAGGAATACCACCGATATCTCGTGTCGAACAACTTGTAACCATCAACAGTAATGATCACTATGGGGTCTATAACGGTTCATTAGATGTCAAATGGGAAGGTTATATATGGTCCAATAAGAAAGCCACGATCCATCTATCTGTACCACAAGATCTGGACGCACATTTGGTATTAAACAAACAGACTGTTATAAGTTCAATTGCAAACAAAGAAGAACACCCTAAAAGCGTACAAACCGAGCTATTTCAAGGTTTAAATCCTATAATGTATCGCCTGTCACATCCTGATATAAACAACACCTATTTTACTGATGGCCTAAAATGGGAAACTGGAATAGGAATCCGACTAATCCCAACCAAATATTTATTCCCATCATCTTTGCAGGACAATCATGCCGTCACTGCCGTTGCATCACGTTACTTACAGGACTTATTGACCTGGACAGTCGTAGTTCTAATTGGAACAATATTAATCACAATGCTATTGCGATATTTACGCTCGTGCACTAGCAATGAGAAACTTTTTATAATACTAGTTGTAACATTAGCGTTCATACTTCGACTGATATACCTCAACAACCTAATTAGTAACACCATAGGATTCGATGCTCTGCCTAATGGGTCTGATCAGCTAGTATACGAAGCTGATGCACGAGATTTGATGCGCGGACTATGGCCTGGAGATATAGATTTTTACAGACAACCAGGCTTTACTTGGTTGTTAGGTACATTACATCTACTACTTGGAGATAGCTTAAGATTATTCCAGATTTTCCAAATATTTTCTGGCTCTTTGTCCTCAATTGCAATCTACTTTCTAGCTCAGCAGATTTTTAATACGCATACAGCACGTCTATCAATGATTGTTTGGGCCATATTCCCTCTATTGATCTTCTACGATGCGCAATTGCTGACCCACGCGATTGAAGCTCATTTGACCGTTTGGATATTATGCGCATGGTGGTCA
>CAJWIA010000244.1 GCA_913040765.1 uncultured Anaerolineales bacterium
GATTGTGACCAGTCGTCCAAGCGAGTAGCCCTCATCTTCACTTGGTGAGCAGATTCTTCCCCGGACACATAGAGCACTGGCAAATTGGTTTTAGCCATAGAAGTTGCAATCTGCAACATTAGAGTACTTTTACCTATGCCTGGATCCCCACCAATTAATACCATTGAGCCAGGTACAATTCCTCCACCTAATACTCTGGCAAATTCATCATTAGGTAAAGCAAGTCTATCTGTAGTAGTTGTTTCAATCTCATTTATTGGTCTAGGTTTACTGGATGGTAAACTGCTGCCGACAATACTTTTATTGATATTGTTGGTTTTCTCAGTTACCATTTCTGCAATCATGGTATTCCATTGACCACATTGTGGACACTTTCCCATCTCACGATGAGTTGTTCGACCGCACTGTTGACACTTGTATCGAATATGTTTTTTAGCCATATTAAGCCTGTGCAAAAAAGTAAGTTTGGAGATTATATCTCAAAATAAACGGCAGCAAGAATATGCTTTGATGTAAAAACAAATTATCCATTTTGTCGGAAAAGTCTATTGAATTCGAATGATATTCTTACTTATGTAGTAACTACATCAATCTGTTCTTGTGTTTCCACAGCTGTATCCGTGTTTGCCACAGTTGTTACTTCTTTTTCATCTATATGAATCTTGATTTCGTCTTTGTCAGTATTAAGATCAATCATAACAAGTCCAGCTTGTATTGGAGATGCGAGAAGCATGTCAGACAGAGGGTCTTCTACGTGTCGTTGGATGACGCGTCTCAGTGGACGAGCTCCATATTCAGGGTCATAACCTTTATCTGACAGGAATAATTTTGCAGGGTCGCTAATATTCAAATCCAGATTACGAGAATTAAGACGAAGTCTTAGTTTGTCTAACTCTAGGTCCACTATTGCATTTATCTCTTGTTTGGTTAGTGATCTAAATACAATCGTTTCGTCCACTCTATTTATAAACTCCGGCCTAAAGATTTCATGTAATGCCTCAGTGAGATTCTTCTGCATATCTTGATAGGCTTGGTCGGCTTTTTCATTTGGTTCAACTGATCCCTGAAAACCAAACTCCGTTTGTTTACGAATTAATTCTGCTCCAATATTAGAAGTCATTATGATTAATGCATTTCTGAAATCGACTTTTTTGCCTTTCGAATCAGACAAATGTCCTTCTTCCATTATTTGCAGCAACAAATTATGTGCTTCCGGATGTGCTTTTTCTACTTCATCAAACACCACAATAGAGTATGGGCGACGACGAATAGCTTCAGTCAATTGTCCTGCATCTTCATATCCTACATAACCTGGAGGTGAACCAATAAGTCTGCTGACAGTATGTCGTTCCATAAATTCAGACATGTCTAGCTGAACAAGTGCTTCTTCATTTCCAAACAAGAACTCAGCCATTGCTTTCGTCAACTCTGTTTTACCCACTCCTGTTGGACCTAGAAATACGAAAGAACCAATTGGTCTGCGCGGGTCTTTTAAACCTGCTCGGGCTCGTCTTATCGCACGTGATATTGATTCAATAGCCTCATTTTGGCCAACAATGCGTTTGTGTAAAGCATTTTCCATATGGAGAAGACGTTCTGTTTCAGCTTCAGTAATTTGACTTACAGGTATCTTTGTCCACATTGAAACTACTTCGGCTATATCCTCTTCTTTTACCTGAGGGCCTGTAGCTCGATCCCAACCAGCTCTTAATTGTTCAAGTTGGCGTTCTAGCTCTTCTTCACGATCTAATAACTCGTTGGCATCATCATGACGGGACTCTTCAATTGCTAAAGCATGATTTTCACGTACTGACTTTAAGTTGATGACCATTTCCTTTAGCTGCAATGCCTCCGGACTCTTGTACATACGTACTCTAGAAGCCGATTCGTCAATTAGGTCTATAGCTTTGTCAGGTAGAAACCGGTCTGCTACATATCGTACAGACAGATTGGCAGCAGCGTCTATAGCTTTATCTGTGATATTGACACGGTGATGTTGTTCATAACGATCCTTTATTCCATGGAGAATTTCTATTGTTTCATAAACAGTAGGCTCATCAACGTGTACAGGCTGGAATCGTCTCTCAAGAGCAGCATCACCTTCAATGTGCTTACGGTATTCATCTAGCGTGGTTGCTCCAATTACTTGTAGTTCACCACGAGATAGTGCTGGTTTGAGTAAATTTGCGGCATCTACTGATGAGCCTGCTGATCCAGCTCCAACAAGCATGTGTGCTTCGTCAATGAAAAGAATGGCTCCGGATTGTTTTATCTCGGCAATAATACGTTTCATTCGTTCTTCAAATTGACCGCGATACATAGTGCCAGCTACAATTGATCCGACATCCAGTTGCAAAACACGCTTGGAGAACAGTAATTCCGGCACTTCACCTGATATGATACGCTGAGCCAATCCT
>CAJWIA010000245.1 GCA_913040765.1 uncultured Anaerolineales bacterium
AAATGAGGTTTCACAAACTCTATGAAGGAAGTTGGGGCCCTTTGTAACAAAGTGCTTAACACATGTGAGCTACCCCAAAAACCATATAAGTCGTAATATAAAAACATCTTCAAAAGAGATTCGACTGAATAGGTTCTCAAACCAACCCCATAAGCCAGAGTTTTCCATTCGTCTAAACTTATTTGTTCCACACGTATAGAGCAATCAATATACTCGCTCAATATTGTGGCCTGCTCTTGATAGGTCAATATATCTGGACCACACAGCTCGTAGATTGCGCCAATATGATCTCGTTCACTTAATACCAGTGAAGCTACATGAGCTACATCATTTAAATCGACCGGGCTACCCTTAGATTCAGGTGAGTATGGTACACGTATAATACCTTCCTGCTGTATGTTTTTCCATTCAACTAGAATGTTTTGCATATATGCTGCAGGCTGCAGTATAGTAAATGGGATCCCAGAAGCAAAGAGAGCCTCCTCCACACGCATCTTTTGCCAATGATGAGGCATTGCCTCAACTTGAGGGTGTAAAACAGAATGAAACACAAATTGGGTCAAGTCAGCATTTTTAGCAGCTGATATCATTGCCTGTCCAATGCTAAGCTCATCAGGATGCATATTAGGACAAATATGATATACAGCTCTTACACCTTCAAACAGGTTACTTAGCACAGATTCTACACTCATATCTCCTATGACAATGTCAGTGTCATAAAGTGAAGACATTAGTTCGCACTGTGTTTCATTTCGAACTAATGTCCTGACAGTCTGTCCTTTAGCCAATAAAGCTCGAACGACCGCCTGACCTGTTTTACCGGCAGCACCTGTCACTAAGATCATAAAACCTAAAACTCCTCCTGCACTTTAGCAAAAGCATGGTCCAAAATTAAAAGAGCCTCATCTACATGATCGTTAGTAGCAGTAAGAGGCGGTGAAATCCGCAGCACATTGCTGTAAAGACCACCTTTACCTATTAACAATCCATACTCTCGAGTCTGTTCGAAAATCTTAACAACAGCATCTGGTGCCGGCTCTTTAGTTTTACGATCTTTCACCAGTTCTATACCTTGCATCAAGCCTTTGCCACGTACATCCCCTATAAGGGGGTATTTTTCCCAGAGTTGATCTAATCCTGCTTGCAGATGTGAACCCACATCCGAAACATGATTTGGGTTAGCTTCTGTTTCCATCACTTCTATAGTTCCCAGAGAGGCAGCACAGGATACCGGATTACCACCGAACGTGCTAATGGTCATTCCTTTACCCACTAGCTCAGATGCTATATCAAGAGTTGTAATTGTATTACCCATAGGCATCCCACCAGCTATGCCTTTCGCCATAGTCATTATGTCTGGTTCTACACCCCAATGTTCAATGCCAAACCAATGTTGTCCAGTACGTCCAAATCCAGTCTGCACCTCATCGCATATAAATAAACCACCATAATGTTCAACTATTTCTGATGCAATCTTAAAATACTCCTTGGGAGGAGTGATAAATCCACCGACACCTTGTATTGGCTCCACCATAATACCTGCTATCCTTCCCGAAGTGGTTGTCTTTATTACATCTTCTATGTCTTCCGCACATGCAACCCCACACTCAGGATAGGTCATCTTCAATGGGCAACGGTAACAGTATGGATTTATAGCATGATTGATTCCTGGTATCTGGCTAGGTCCTATCCGCCACTCAGATTGCCCTATAAGTCCCATAGCTAAAGCAGATCTTCCACTATATCCATGCCGCAACGCAATTATTTCCTGCTCACCAGTATAGGCTTTCGCTAGCATAACTGCAGTTTCATTAGCTTCCGTCCCTGAGTTGGTAAAAAATGAGGTCTGCAATTCTCCAGGTGCAATAGATGCGATTTTTTCTGCTAGAGTTACATGGTTTTCATGCGGATAAAGTGTAGAAGTGTGCACCAGCTTGCCAATTTGCTCACGCATCTTTTCGATAACTAATGGGTGATTGTGGCCTACACTGTTGGTCAGAATACCTGCAAAAAAATCAAGGTACTTGGTTCCATCTACATCCCAAACATATAATCCATCACCATGATCTAATGGCAATGGGTCAGTATAGTAGAGTAGGTGATTAGGCCACAAATACTCTTCTTGTTTTGCAAGAATTTCATCTTTATTCATTGTAATCCTCCAAGCACAACACTGATGTCGTAAACCGGAACAATATCTACAATTATAGTGAGCACTATCGAGTATTCACCATAGCAATCTAAATTCTCTGATCAGGATGCCACTATACCATCATACATGTCAGGTCGTCGATCTCTATAGAATTGCCACGTATTACGAACATCCTGAATTAAATCCAAATTCAAGTCACGCACCACTAATTCATCATCATCTTCACTAGCAACATCTCCTAC
>CAJWIA010000246.1 GCA_913040765.1 uncultured Anaerolineales bacterium
CAATATAATATTGCTTCGATTCGGAAATTGGAATGACAGCAGAAAATAAGAAACACTCTCTCTACCATATTGAAAATCTACAAAAACAGTATGATACGCGTACTGTCCTCAAGATTGACTCTTTGTCAATACACCGAGGCGAAATTATAGCAATCCTAGGCCCAAGTGGTTCGGGTAAATCTACCCTATTACGTTTACTCAATTTTCTTGAACAGCCCACTAAGGGCAAGATATACTTTGATGGAACGCTAGTTGAAGATATGCCTCGAATAGAAACCCGCAGAGAAGTTACAACTGTATTTCAAAACCCTCAATTGTTGAACAGATCTGTTAAAGACAATGTGGAATTTGGCCTAAAAATACGAGGAAAACTCACTAGTCGCAAGCAAGTCATTTATGCTTTAGAGCGTGTAGGCCTTGCAGGATTGGAGCATAGTAGTGCATCCTCGCTCTCAGGAGGTGAACTCCAACGCGTTGCCCTAGCAAGAGCCCTAGTACTCAACACAGAAGCTTTGCTTTTAGATGAACCTACCTCTAATCTTGACCCATATAACACAAGCCTGCTCGAATCATTAATAACCGAACATCACCAAATACACAAATCCACCATCGTATTAGTGACTCATAATTTATTTCAAGCACGAAGGTTAGCCCAGCGTTGTGCATTGCTATTGGATGGACAATTAGTCGAGGTTGCGCCTACTAATACCTTCTTTGATGCAGCTCGCGATATACGTGTGTCAGCATTTGTGAATGGTGACATGATCTACTAACTGGCACTGGTGGTGTTTCAAGTTGGCCACTTCTGCAACGAAGTTTAGATCGGTGCAATCCAAGCAGCTATGCCAACAATTTCCGTATCTTACGTCTCACCTCTCCCCACTGAACTTTAGAGAGGCCAAGCTTGCGCCTAAGCTTTTCCGGATCCATACCATCACGGAAATCACGCAATGCACATGTCCACCTCAGCATTTCAAATGAAATATGCTTACTCAACCCTGCACTATTGCTGATGTCCTCCAAACGATATTCTAGAAGACGTACAGACCACGGGAACACCCTTTCATTGACATCGTAATGATCACAATATTTAGTGTAATCCTGTACCCAACCTGGATCTAACTCAACTCTACGTTCTTTATGTATATGCCGTTTATCGGAGTATCTAACATAAAGATAAGGTTGATCAGAATCTTCAAGAACCATGTGATTAGGCACCAGACGGACAGTTTCACCTTTGCGCAAACCAGTATGCATCAAAAACGTAAACAAAATGTATGGGCGCATATCGGCATTTTTTTTGCGTTTCCTTAGTTTCTCCGCAGCATGTTGTGCCTGAGAAATTTCGAGCTCAGTTAGAACAACTGGCAAGGGGCTACGGACAGAGACATTGACCACTGCATCAGCCGGATTCACTACAAGTCCAGATACAGGAGTCAACCATCGAAAGAATGACTTCAGAGATGTTATGCGACGATCCAATGTTTTTGTCGAGCATGGTATACGGCGCTGATGTCTCATCCACTCCAAGTAATCGTTCAATATCTTAGTGGTAAATTCACCGATAGCTGCACCGGCACCAGCATACTCCGCCAATAGTCTAATATCAATCCTATAATTTTTTAAAGTGTTCTCTGATAGTCCTGCACGACGTCGACTTTGCAACCACACCTCTAAAGCAGCCGATACTGATGTGTCTGGAGTGAGCAAATCCGCTGCTGGTAAAGCATCCACGGTACTCTGAACAGTAGCTGAAGGCATATGTTCTTCATCCCTCAACTTACTTTTCTTATTGTAATCGAACAGGGAAAGCTGTTTGTTCATTATCTAATTATTGTTGACTGCAATCAAGATAGCACCAAAAACAAAACCTCGCAAGCTGATTACAGTACTTTTCATTTTTTGGACAATTTGTCAGTTTTACCTAACCAACTTAATTCTTCCCCAAGTACTGGGGTCTGACAGATCGCGAGCAGCAGAGTTAGATACCATGCTTTCTTGGACAGCTACACCCTCAGAATCATTGTCGCTTACAGAAATCACAAATCCATACTCATCACCACTAGTAGCACTCACGCCCAAAATAGTCCACGGTAATGCTGCTTCAATCAAATAACCCCCTTCATTACTTTGAGACTCAATCTTTGCATTTGTAATAGTGCCACTCTGGACTACTGGATACCACCGATACACTTGGGTCATCACTGAATCATCTGAAAAACTACCAGGTGATAGACCAATTTGATAATCATCACTATTAAGTTGTGTAACCCAAGCATCATTGTCGATGTCTCTGTCAAACAGTATCTCTACGCTATCTCCCTTGAAAATTGTCTCTCCAACTTCAGTCTGAACATGAATATCGTCTCGCACCTCAATAG
>CAJWIA010000247.1 GCA_913040765.1 uncultured Anaerolineales bacterium
TTATGCTTTGATGGCCTGGCTAGGCTCATAATGTATTCACAGCCTTCTATAGGAATAAACTCATCCAATGATCTATAATATCTCACCTCATAACCTAGCAAATCAATACGTTGCTTTATTGTTATACTACGGTCCGGATCAGCATCAGGTGCGTTATGACATATCTCCATAACTTTACCATCATTAGCATGTACAATATCAAAAATATCACTAAGATAGTTTCCTGCCCCGAAGATCGAATATCTTTTCATGGTGTATTACAGTCTCAAGACATTTCTGACTTCTTGAGGTGTAGCTGGTTCCAAATCAAGAGCATCTGCTATATTCTTGATTCGTTTCAGTAAATCAAAATTAGTAGCCAATTTTTTTCTCTTTGGAGTAAACCATATATTATCTTCAATGCCAATTCTTACACCACCGCCTGAAGTCATACCATGTACATTCATTGGCAGCTGTGCATCTCCTATACCTCCTACAGACCAAATCGAATCATCAGGTAACTCATTAACCATAAGGCCTAAATTGAGTATATTTGCTTGAGCACAGGCTATATTACCTAAGATGAGATTAAAATAAAAAGGGGGGTTGATGAGTCCTTTCTTGTGGAGATATTTTGCATAATTAATCATGCCGACATCAAATGCTTCTAATTCTGGCTTAATATTATTGTCGAGCATTTTTTTAGCTAACATCTGTATCATTTCCGGACTATTTACACTTGCTTGCTTGTTGAAGTTTAATGAACTTAATGTTAGGCTTCCCATATCAGGTTTATGGGATCCTTGCAATTCTAGACATTCGGACCTTTTCTCAAACTCGGACCATGATCTTCCACTCGTTGAAAGACATATTATGATGTCTTTGTCGACGTCTCTAATGCCCTTTACAATTTGTTTGTAAATATCTTTTTTGTAGGTTGGTTTACCGTCCTTATCTCTGGCGTGCAAGTGAATCATGGAAACTCCAAACTGTCTAGAGTCTAGGGCCTCAGATATGATTTCTTCTGGTGAAACAGGTACATGAGGAGTCATTTGCTTGGTGGGAATCATTCCAGAGGGGGTAAAATTTATTATCAATTTTTTCATTTTGGAGTCTCCTTACACTATTTAGTGTAATAGTAATATCTCATTATATCCACCTAGTGTTTGAGTGAAATCAAGTCAACCGACGAAAAGTTGAGTGCGCAACCGGTCCTTTTAGTTTTGAATGCAAATCACCATCACCAATAGATTTAGTAATGATAGAGAAAACCTCATTTATAGATTTACTATAAGCTAGCATGTGCTCGTCTCTGTGAGCATAAGTAGCTTTAAAAGCGTTTGTCGCCAAAAACCCCTTTTCCAACATCAATTGAGTGAAAAGCGTGCTGGCTACCAGAGGTTCATCACAAACAATAGAAAAATGTGGTAATGCTGAGATACCTCCAACCTCAATTGGCAGACCAATTTTGTTAGCAGTAGACATCCATATGTCCTGAATGCATTCTCCAATATAACGAAGATGTTTAGAAACATTACAATTTCCATACTTTTGAATGGTAGCCAATGAAGCAGTAGGTCCAATCCGTTCAGTCCAATATGTGCTACTGATAAAAGTATTTTCAGCTGCCTGCATAACACTTTTAGTACCAATAATAGAAGCCATCGGGTACCCATTACTCATTGCCTTTGAAAATACAGCAATGTCAGGATTCACTCCGATTTTTAGGTGGGCTCCCCCATTGTTCAATCGCCATCCTGAAGTTATTTCATCAAATACCAATACTGCACCAATATCAGAAGCTATTTCTCTCACATGGGCAAGAAAATTGGATTCTGGATTGTATGAACGAATTGGTTCCATGACAATTGTGCCTAAATCCTTTGAATGTATTGACACAATCTCCTCGAGTTCTTCTATTTTATTATAATGAAATGGCAATGCTGTATTGGCTAAAGCACGTGGGACACCGGCAGGTGACAATCCTGGCAACAAATGTCCATCTAAAGCATCATGCTCTCCTATGTTGGCTGCTAGGTACCAATCATGCCATCCATGATAACCACAGAAAGCTATCTTATCTTTTCCAGAATTAGCACGGGCAATACGCACTGCAGCAGCCATAGCTTCACCACCAGACCTAGCATATCTAACCATATCTGCCCATGGATGAAGTTCACACAATAAGTCAGCCAGTTCCACTTCTTCTAAACAATTCAGAGTCGATATTGATCCTTGTTCAATTGCAGCTCTGACAGCACTGTCTACATCAGGATCCGCGTACCCTAGAACACAAGCACCTACACTACAGTTGCTCATATCTATATAACGTTTGTTGTCCAGATCCCACACCTCTACGCCTTTCGCTTTCGAATAGTAACTTGGCCACTGTTCAGGC
>CAJWIA010000248.1 GCA_913040765.1 uncultured Anaerolineales bacterium
CAAAAGAAGAATCCCGATACCCTAGAATTGACCCGCGGTAAATCTGGACGTCTGATTGGAAATCTCACCGGTTTGCTTACTACTCTTAAAGGGTTACCATCGGCATACGATAAAGACTTGCAGGAGGACAAAGAATATCTTTTTGATTCTACCGACACCTTGATCCTTGCACTACCTGTTATGTCAGGCGTAATATCAACTTTAAAGATCAATCCCGACAAAATGTCAGCTAGTATTTTACCTACTTTGTCAGCCACTGATATGGCTGACTATTTAGTTGATAAGGGTGTACCTTTTCGTGAAGCACATGGAATTGTTGGCCAACTAGTCTTGCTAGCAGAGAAGCAAGGACAAGATTTGACTACACTTTCATTGAATGAAATACAAGCTATAAGCCAGTATTTTACAGAGGATGTAATGGACACATTCGATGTGAACACAGCACTTAAAAGAAGAGGGGTAATTGGTGGAACATCCCCGGAGTATCTAGATATACAACTCCAATCCGCAAAAGATGCGCTGACAAAACTGAATGTATGATACTACACTGGCAATTCTGCATCGACAGCTTATTGCGAGTACGCCGCAACATGATGCATAAAACTCAACATTTATCATATGGGTAGAAGCATACGAACACGTCTGAAAGATTTACTTCCTGTAATTTACCTGCCAATAGCACTCTGCATCACATGGCCAAGCGTTACTGTATTAAGTAATGACGTATTGGGCCGAATGGGAGGAGACAACTATGAGCACGTATGGTATTTGTGGTGGTTAGGGACCACATTGTTTGATAACATTATAGGAAGCCCAGCTAATATAACAGTTCTCAACTACCCTCATGGAATCGAGTCTCCACTCAATTTAACCCATACTCCTGCGCTCTTACTGCCCGCTGTAATCGGATGGTTAACTAATCCAGTCGTAGCATACAATGTTGCCATGATCGTTATACCATCGGTAAATGCGCTCGGAATGTATTTGCTAACCAAGGAATTGACTTGCAACCAATGGGCTGCATTCGTTGGCGGACTTCTATTCGGATTTTCTCCATATGTTTTCGGCCACATGCAAGCTGGACACCTCAGTCAAATTTCTATGCTAGGATTCCCATTATTTGCATTATTCCTGCTTCGATTATTGAACACTAATGCTTGGTACTATGCAGCTTTGACAGGTGTAGCTAGCTTCATATCTGTAGCACATCCAACACATTTGCCATATTTTGTTTTACCAACTACTGCAGTCATAATTTGGTTCAAACGAAATAAGCTTAGAAATAGATCAGTCGTATTACATTGCGGTGCGGCAGCAGTTCTCGGAGCTACATTATTGCTGCCCTTCTACCTACCTCTGATAAATCTGGCAGGCTCAGACCAAATAGCTAACAGCAATCTCATTAATTTTGGTGACAGCATAGGCAAGTCGATGGATATTGCATCATTTGTCACACCACCCTATGGGAACCCATTTCTACCAAACAATTTACACTCAGTCGCACAGAAAATGGTTAGTACATCTGATGAAACACATGGATATATAGGATTGATATCTATATTACTTGTATTTACAGCATTGCAATCAAATAGTCGAGCTGTGTCAGCTTGGACAACTCTTGCAATTCTTACTCTCATCTTATCTTTGGGACCGGTACTAAAATTTGCCGGCGAAATTGTCTCGATAAATGTAGATAATACACAGTACCCATTACAATTACCTTATACTATTTTGGCTCAGATTCCAATATTAGAATGGAGTCGCACGCCTGCACGTTTTTTCGCGACCACCCATTTTGCTATTGCAATAATCGCATCTTATGGCATGACCACAATTCTACAAAAAAACCAAAAGTCACAATGGTGGAGATTCGTTATTATTACATCGATATCAATAATGGCTCTTTCCGAACGCATCATTACGTGGCCGTTCTTAACCTCCCATGCCTGGAACACTGCGCCGATACGCCAACTAGAGTCTTCTAATGATGGTGGTACTGTACTGAACATACCTGCAAGCTTCACAACAAACAATATTGCTCTATACAGTCAAACCATCCACAAACTTCCTATTATTGGTGGCAAAATATTTCGTAGTTCAGAACAAAATGCAACTACTTTAAACTTTTTTAACTCCGTACTACAAGTCAATTCTGAAACAGATATTACGCCCAAACCAACCGACGAGGCGATATTCTATGTACTAGATGCATATAATATAAAAAATATTGTCAATCATCATTGGGCAGAAAATTATAATCCTCTACAACATGACTATCTAACGAACATGTTTGGTACCCCAACTGCCACTTCTATAATTGATAGTTTATATTCAATACCTACAAAATCATCTAAACCACCAAAAGTCAT
>CAJWIA010000249.1 GCA_913040765.1 uncultured Anaerolineales bacterium
GCATACTAAAGCTTCGACCCAGTATGACCAGTGCTTTGATGATTACATGTATGTTCGTGAATGGAGGCAATTACGGTCTATCTCTTAACCTATTTGCTTTTGGTACAAGTGCAATGTCCAGAGCAATAGTATATTATCTTGTGAGTATTATAAGTATGTACAGTTTAGGTGTTTTCATCGCATCAAACGGGCTAACACAGCCAAAGGAAGCTTTCACACGTGTAGCGAAGGTTCCAGCACTATATGCACTTCTATTTGCAGGACTATTGCGATGGCAAGAATGGCATACACCCGCCTGGTTGTACAGGTCTGTAAATTTACTAGGTGAAGCAGCCATTCCTGTAATGTTGCTGATTTTGGGAATGCAGTTAGCCAAGGTTAAATTAATATTACGGTGGCAATGGATGAGCTTAGTAATTCTATTGCGTATGTTAATTATGCCTGTAATTGCATTTGGTCTAGCTAGTTTATTTCAATTAACTGGAGATGCCCGAAGAGCGGCCATTACTGAAGCATCTATGCCGACTGCTGTGATTGTTACAGTCCTTGCACTCGAATATGATCTCGAACCAACACTTATAACCGAGGCGGTAGTCGTTACTACTCTTATAAGCCCTCTAACGCTGACACCTATTATTGCTATGTTGCAGATGATATGACCTGGTAACTATATGCGCTGCGGTACAAACTGACGGATTCTGGTATAATCGTCGGCGCAAGACTACTTATCCCCTAATGCACAATAATCCTCAACGTCTAGCTTGGACAGTACTGATCATAGCATTTGTGTTCTTTCTGTCGTTAGCAATTACGCTTCCATTCGGTGTACGCATTCTTTTATTAAATAGTACTCGCGAACAAAGCAACACTCTATCCTTGGGTTCTGGAAGTGTTTATGTTACTCGACCTGCTGTTGGTGTTCCTGAAGCCTTGTTTGGGTCAATGGACAACCTTACGTATGGCACTTACATTGAAACCGAAAATGCTTCTAGGTCAGGTATATCATTCATTAATCCAGATAAAACTGAAATACTTGGTAATGTACAGATTTATGGTGATACAGAAATTCAGTTGCTAGCGCATACAACACCACGATTCAAATTCAGTAACCGCCCCCACAACATTGCATTAATGCTAAGTCGCGGACGTTTACGTGCTTCAGTAGCTGTGGGAGTCGAGAGACCGGTTACTATGGTAATCCATACACCTCACTCGGAAATTACACTTCAGCGCCCTGGCAGTTATTCAGTGGAAGTAATAGGAAACCAATCTCTAATATCTGTACGGAACGGTATTGCAACTGTATCAGCTCGGGATAAAAATATACGTCTAGCAAAAGATGAAAGAACTACTGTGAGTGCTGGAGAACCTCCGGCAGGCATATTGTTTGGTGAACGCAATATCATTGATAACGGTAGTTTTTCTAGAGCTCTAGCCGATGGGTGGACAACTTATCAAAACCGACAAGATGCTAATGAATCGGCTGGCACAATTGACATTGGTGTCCATAATGGGCGCACGGCACTACATTTTTTGCGCCGGGGCTTGCACTGGGCAGAAACAGGTATTAGACAGGACTTAGGATTAGACGTAAGTGATTACCAGAATCTCCGACTACATCTAGCAACGTGGTTGGACTTTCATGATCTTCGCAACTGCGGATCTCTCGGATCAGAGTGCCCACTAATGGTTCGTATAGAATATCAGGATACCTCAGGAAATAGACAAGAATGGCTACAAGGATTCTATTATCTTAGTAGCGATAATCAAGCTATTCCAAAAAGATGCGTGACCTGCAGTGCTTCAGCTGAGGAACACGTCAAAGTACCCCATGGGCGTTGGTATCTATATGATTCACCTGAACTAATGAGTACATTTAGTCAATCTGGTAGACCAGCAGCAATTATAGAATCAATATCATTTTATGCTTCTGGACATAACTTTGAGAGTTATCTTGCTGAAGTCGAACTCCAAGCAATAGAATAGAATTGAGAGCACCGAATAATACATTGGTCAAAAATTCGTCAATCGATCTGTTCAACCTCCTATACAATTTGTCTCAATGAATAAAAATACTTTGATTGTTTGGATTATCCTAATATGTTACATATGCATGGCAGGATACCAACTACATCTTCCTGGCCTTCATTATGACGAAGCTCAAGAATCAGGCTTACCTGCTCTGCAAATTGTTAGCGGGAAAGAGGTATCTCTATTCCGAAATATAGGCTTCGGAAACAATAGATTGCCCATCATGGTACAGGATTATATCGGTGCACTACATGTATATATTACTGTGCCTTTCGTAGCAATTCTTGGCCCTAGTACAGTCAGTATCCGTATACCTTCCATCTTAATCGGCGCA
>CAJWIA010000250.1 GCA_913040765.1 uncultured Anaerolineales bacterium
ACCTAGTTAGTGATGAAAACCTCGCAAGCATGATTATGGCAGCTTGCACTAAACAGGAAAATGTCAACGAAGAATTGAAGACAAAAGGTTCTATGTATAGAATAGCAGGTATTGATGTTGTGATGGGAATTCCACCAAAAGTTGTGTTTTCAATACATAGGGAATTTGGTGATTGACCCACTGGGCGCGGGTGCATAGTTGGGATGTGGTCCAATCATGCACCCATTAATAAGGAGATGCTGTTATGACTAACGATAAACTCACTCTTTTGGAAAGACGTACTTTGGAAGCGAAAGCTATAGCCCCGGTAATCAGGGCTTTTACTGATGTGGTGGGTATAGACACGGCCAAGGAAGTGCTTCAAAGGATAAATCAAGATCTGGGCAGAGAAAGTGGTTGCCAGTTGACCAGGATTTCTGGGAACGACAGCCTGACGGCCTTAGCCGAGGAGTTAGCCACCTGGAGCGAGGATGGTTCCCTGGAGGTTGAAATTACAGAGAAGACAGACAGGACCTACATCTTTAACGTAACGCGATGTAAATTCGCCGAAAAATACGAGGAACTCGGAGTCCGCGACTTGGGGTATGCTCTGTCCTGCTGCCGAGATATGACCTTTGTTGAGGGTTATAATCCCAAGATAAAGCTCCGTCGAACGCAGACCATTATGGAAGGTAATTCGTGTTGCGATTTTCACTATGTGATGGAGGAGTAATCCAATGGAAGCGAGTGTATAGTATATAGCATTGGCAGGTGTATCATGAATAATATTCCCACTACTGGCAAATTATTTGCTACCAATCAAGACTGATCAGGTGGAGACCCTTCAACTATGATCATGAGTTCATCAGCAGAAATCTTATTTATGGTGCGGACAGTATCTGCCAGAGTGAAAGCCTCCACTAATGCGACAATACTTGGAATACCTGTCCAACAAAATACTAAATACAATATACCTAATACAATGTTGCCCAGATAAAATTTGTGGCCACCTATACCACCAAGAAAAATAGCGAGAAGCAATGCAACAACTGCGCTTTTTTTTCTTGCATTGTAAGTAAGAACATAACTAGCTTTGCTGCCATCTGAGAGCCTCATGAGATTTGCTTCGAACACTCGATCTGATTCTTCATTTGCTTGTTTGGATTTGCGAAAAAGGAAAATTAGACATACCACACCCACTACGGGAAGTATTAGTATAACCAGACCCACTGCACTTTCAAACATAAGATATCCTCCTTATCTGTCTTTTCATCTATTTTATAAGAGTTCCACTTAATTACACAAATATCGAGAGTAGCAACATAGCAACAACAACGATTATGCCGAGAATCCAGTTTATCATCTTGGCGCTCCGAGAGAGCTTTCCTCCTCTCAATAACAAACCGAAAAGGCAAATCAGTAATATGCCACCAACTATTGATATAACATATCCCATCTATCGAATATACACCCAATGAATAAAACTGACCAACTCATTGAACACTAGCATTCTGCTGGTCCCATTACTTGGGTTGAAGATCCTTGTGGTTGGATAGGCATAGATATATTCGATGCAATTACCGCCTATTCGCATCCCGGAAAAAACTAGACGAGGCGGAGCTTGCTGATCCATTAGCGGTGGGTGTATAGTATGAATATGATTAATTTGAACGATAAAACATTCATCTCACTTGTTAATTCGGAGAACGGCGAAATTAGCCATAAAACTTCATTCTATTACAAGCAAAAAGACCACACTATTTGGGCAGAGTATGAAGGTGGAGACATTGTTAAAGGTTCATTGTTAGGCAAGACAACTAATGAACATGAATTTCAATTTTGCTATCAACACCTTTCAAAAGATGGAAATATAAAAGCCGGGCACTGCAAAACAACTGTTTCGATTTTAGAATCTGGAAAAATCAAATTATCTGAAAACTGGCAATGGTTCACTGGAGACCAAAGCAAAGGCTACTCTGAACTTGTTGAAATATAGAAAGTGGAATGACCCATTAGTAGTGAATGAATAGTATAGAGTGATGAGTGTAGATGATATGATTAACAAAGAATACATTCATCAACAAAATTACAGTAAGGAGCAAATCTCATGAAGGTATTGATCACAGGAGCAAATAGAGGCATTGGCTTGGAATTTGTGCGCCAGTTTGCCGCACGTGGCGAGCGAGTTTTTGCCACCTGTCGTCAACCTGCCGAAGCCATCGAGTTACAAGATCTTAAGGCGCAGAATCCGGATCTGGTTTCGATTACAGCGTTGGACGTCACAAATCCAAGCTCTATTGTAGATTCGTACAACACCATAAGCACTCAAACAGAAACGCTTGATTTGCTCATTAATAACGCTGGAATAAATATT
>CAJWIA010000251.1 GCA_913040765.1 uncultured Anaerolineales bacterium
TCTCTACCAATACATAATCAGCACCTTGTCGATAATGTTTGTCAAGTCTTATCAGAAAATCAGAGGGTAAATGTACATCAGCATTAAGAATCACCACTACATCTCCTTCGGCAACTAGAATACCCTGATTGCGAGCAGCGGAACGGCCAGACCCTCTAGTTTGACGCACACACTTAATTCTCTCATCGACAAATTTACCAACCAATTCAGGAGTACTATCTGTTGAATCATCTATGACTAGAACATCAAAGTTGGAATAATCTAGTGCAGATAGAGTCTCCAGAGTAATACCAATATCACTTTCTTCGTTATATGTAGGTATAACAATGGTGAAACTCGTTGGTATTTCAGACTGAGAAATATTCTGGGTAGACATCATAAAAAGCCGTAAGAAGCGATTTAGTCATTACTTTCCGACTAAAGGATTCGTGTGCTAAGCGTACAGCATTATTGCTAAACTTTTCTCTTAAATGAGGGTCTTTAAGTAATCTAGTAATATGTTTGGCCATATGATAGTCATCATTCAAATCAACCAAGAAGCCAGTTTCGCCATCAACAACTATGTTGTCTGGACCACCACAATTTGTAGATACGACAGGGACACCGCATGCCATAGCTTCCAAAACAGAAATGCCTAAACCTTCTTGATTAGAGGCAAGTACGAAAACTTCAGCTCCCTGATACAGTGATATAAGTTGCTGCTCAGTTTGACGGCCTACGAAATCGACTTTAGATAATACTCCAGCCTCAGAAGCAGACTCGAGTAAGTAATCATTAGGTTCATCACCAGTGAGGACTAGTCTCACATCCGATAATTCTGTAAGCACTCTCGCAAATGCCTTGAATAACATACTTACATTCTTGCGCGGATCGTTTATCCTACCTGTGAACAGTATATAACTATCACTATCTTGCTCTTGATTAGTACGTCTGGGATGAAACAAGTCTGTATCAACGGGATATACGATGGTTCGAATTTTTTCTGCAACAGAAGGAAATTTATCAACAATCTTATTGGCTATATATTCTCCGTTAGCAATAACCATAGTAGCATTTTCTATGACTAATTTCTCCTCGTACTGTAAAAGTCGAGCAGAAAGACCAGTGCCTGTTTTTGCTGCCCATGCATCACCTGCTAGTGCACGGCCCTCAAGCTCATCTTCATACATAGTGGAAATCCAAACAATGTATCTTTGCCCTGTTAGGGCCACCGGCAGACCACATTGTGCTGCTCCAGACACCACTATCTGTATTGGAAATTTATAGCGTGAATCCTTCATCCACAGCCAGGGACAAAAATAAGTGGCCCAGATTGGCAGCGGCCAATAGGGAAATGCAATACCTTGGTAATCTTCAAACTGGGTTGCAGAAGGTGTTGCATGTGTCAACAAATATTTGATCTTTGTCGTCCAGTTTCCTGATGGCACTTGATCAGTAGCCGTATACATCAAATGCGGATGATGCCCAGAATCACGCAGTATCTCTCCAACTACACGTACTTTGGCCATAACCCCACCATGCTGTAAGGGCTCAAGTGTATGAATGCATACTTTAGTCATAACAGGTTTTTCTAGCTAAAATAATCCCTTGTAAAAAAAGTTTGGTTTTTATGATTGAGGGTCTGAGCGTAAACATATCGCAACTACAAATTCGTGTGATCTACAGTAATTGTTCATTCCAAATTTCGTCATAGTGTCTCTTAATCTCACTATGATAATTTTCCCACGTAAACTGTCTAACATATTTATGGGCAGATAATCCCATTTGTCTAGCAATTTGTGGATTCTGGTAAAAGTACATAAGTTTTGCTGCAATAGATTTGCTATCGCGAATAGGAACAACAAATCCATCTTCTTCATCGCGAATATCAGCACCAACATTCTCAGTAATTATCAGGGGTATTCCACAACCAGCTGCCTCATAGACTACCATTCCAAATCCATCCTGCAATGATGGGAGTACAAACACCGATGCCTGCTGATAATAATGAGCAAGCTTTTCTTGCGGCACAAAACGGATATGTCGGAATAAACCTTTGTATGTAGCTATGATTTCTTTTGCATCCGGATAATCATCACCAACAAGCATCAGTTCGCTGTTCGGCAAATTCAATTCCTTATAAGCCTCCAAAAGATATGAAATACCCTTTTGCTTACTCAAACCACCTGCGTACATTATTCTAAAAACATCATCTTGCTTATCTCCAGGATAAAATCGACCAGGGTCAAAACCCAGGTGTACACGCCGTAGTTTGTGCTCTGGAACACCCTCTTGAAGCATTGTGTTCCAGACAAACTGCGATGGCACAAAGATATAGTCCGCAAGTTCGTATTCTGCTAAATGTCGTTCT
>CAJWIA010000252.1 GCA_913040765.1 uncultured Anaerolineales bacterium
TATAGGGCTGAAGGTATTTGGAGGATCTATGGGCTGGTTTCAATATCATTCGACTGGAAAAAACGTACAAGTTGCTGAAAACAGGATGTTTGCTAGTGTGGCTGATGAAATTGAATTACTGGGGTACGATGCTGGAGACACAATGCTAGAACCTGGAGAATCTCTAGATATAGTTCTTTATTGGAAAGCGGATGTTGTCCCGAGTCGCAATTACCAGATATATTTGCATCTGCGTGGCGATAATGGAGAGCTATGGGGTCAGTCAGATAAAGTGAATCCGGCTAGTTTTCCTACTAGCCGATGGACTACGGATAAATATGTTAGCGATAAGCATATGATTATGGTTGCTGATGATGCTCCTGCCGGTGAGTATCAAATACACGTAGGATTATGGGATCATGTTACTGGTGAACGTTTCCTCGCGCTTGATGACAATGGCTGGTTGCTGGGCGAAAGCATTCCAGTACCTGTGATGTATACAGTACAGTAGGTCACTTAGCGGTTGCGTATAGGGACCTATATACTAGCCACGAATTGTCTAAATTATCAGGTGGTGTCCATGGACCATCTTGAATAGATATGTTGTAATCTGCCTCTAACCATGGTACCAATGTATCCTCATCGCCTGGAATACCTAGGAAAAGTAAATCGTTAGCAAGAGTGTTATGATCGGGTAAGCTATCTAATGAGTAGCGCTGGAATGGTGGTGTGGAGCCTAGATACATTGGTACAAGAAACTGTACAGTGTAGTAGCCAGAACTGCTGTATTGAGGACAGACATTTGGTGCGATAAACACCATTTTATCACTGGTTTGGTATTCTAGATTGGCATTTTGTGTATTGTTGCCTTGCCAGCCGGCACTTATGAATTTGTTTATATCGGTAGCAGCTATTGTGCATTGCTCGTCAAACCAAAATCCTGTGTTTGGTTGAGATAGATAGTCGTCTAGGTAGTAATCATGTATTGTTATCAATATTGATCCGCAAATTATGGCAGAACTAATGAGAATTGAAGTAAAACTTGCTGTGAACTTATTGAGTTGCTTATAAATCCAAGATACTCCAAGTGCTGGAAAAATATATAGTATGGGTAATATGCCACTTGCACGGCCAAAATGTGGTGCCTCTTCAGATAGTATGGTCGGTAATAGTGCAATAATGGAATAAACTAATATAAGCGCGAATTTGTTTATGCCTAATTTGCGCGGAGCAATTGCAATTCCTATTAATAGTACACAAGTCATTATTGGGTCAAATACTGGTCTGTTGGGTATGTTATGACGTAAATTCCAATCACCTTTGCCGGGTACCGAGAACATATGGTAGACGGCTGTTGCTTGGGATGCCGCAGTGTTTAATGTTTCGGATGGTTGATTGTTAATATCAATTACAGATACGCCTGCGGTGCGGCCCAACACTTGTTCTTGGTTATTCACAGTATAGATAACAAAAGGAGATACGATAATCATGAAGGACAAACAGAAATAGGTTGTGCCTAATATGATCCTTTTCCTTATTTGTCCAACAAATAGAGCTGAGAGGCATAATATAGGAAATATTATGAGCAATCGAATGGGTGTATACGTGTATACAGAAATGCCTAGTATGAGTCCTGCAAGTGTCCATAGCTTGTTGTTCTTTCTTTTGTATGCTTCAACAACTAGCCATAGAGTTATCGACAGGAAAAATGGTAGTAATGCTGGTCGTGTGGCTAGACGCCCAAGCATTATTGGCCAAACGGTAAATCCACTGATAATAGAGGCGATTAGCGCTATACGTGTGCCTATTATCGCTCGTGTGGCAAGAAATATGGTCAGTACAGTAAGTGTGCTGGCCAATGCGGATGGCAATCTTACTGCAACTGGAGTGCGTCCTAGTGCATCTAGGGATAGAGCAACTAAGTAAGCATGTAATGGTTCCCGACCGTTGTTCTCGGTTAGAAATAAGGGTCGATTCCCTGAAATAATACTGAGAGCGTCCAGTCCATCGGCTGCTTCATCTCCAAACAAACCTGGTGGGTGAGTATTTAGCTGATACAGACGTAATGGTGCAGATACGATGACTATAAAAGCTACCAACCATATTACCTCCCGTGCTTTAACGAAACCAATTAATTTTACAAGTGCTTTGAGTGGCAAATTGATGTAGTGGCTCATTTACTTTAATGTTATCATGTCTGTGGAAAACATATTGAGAGATAAAATCATATGAACAAGCAAGAAAGATTGATGGCAGCTATTTCTGGTAGTGAAGTTGATCGTGTTCCTGTTGCGGCTTGGCGTCATCAGCCAATAGATGACCAAAGCAGTGATGCTTTT
>CAJWIA010000253.1 GCA_913040765.1 uncultured Anaerolineales bacterium
ACACCCGATGTGAATCATCCATTTCTAGATGTTTAGAGGTCACAGCATTCGCCCATGCAGCGCCTGCTGCAGATAACTTAGTGTCAGTACCCCACAACACACACTCACTACCCGGTTCAGTTGCCGTGGCAAATTCACCAGCTAGTTTACCCAAATCAGTAACTCTAGCTCCCAGCGCACAACAAATAGTATCGACAATTACCTGCCCAGCCCTTTTTAGGGCCAAGGGTGGCAACATGTCATACTCTAAATTACTTGCATGATCCGCGATGTACTCCACCGCATTCATGGACTTCATATCAACCATTAGTTCACCTCCTAGAACCTACCATTCCAATAATCATAGCCACAATCACAAATCGCTACTTAAACATCATTCATATTGATGGTCTTGTTCGCACGACTAGACTCATACACAGCTTCCGCTATCCTATAAGCCTCAACCCCATCTTCCATAGTCACAAACGCAGACTCGCTCTTCAAGATTGCATTAACGACATTCCTAGCCTGCTGCTCAAAATGACCCACAGGTTCAAAATTCTGAGTGGAAACTTCACCATCACCACTGACAACTGTAAGTTCAGTTCCATTTGAAATTATTATAGTGCCTTGCCTACAGTAAACTTCCGTACGCGAAAACGGACTAGGTACAACTGAAGACGGTTGATTGCCAACAACAGTAGCATAACAACCATTCTCAAATTTGATCAATGCTCCAACACCATCTTCTACATCAACATCATGACTATGAATACCAACGATACCAGTAACCGACGCAGCATTACTTCCAACAAACCAGAGAATCCTGTCAAGATTGTGAATTCCAGAATATAACAGAACACCTCCGCCAGAAGATTCATGCTTCCATACCCATTTAGGAACCCTACTATCACCGGGAAACCTAAAGTGTTCATGTATAGATACAATATCTCCTAACTCACCATGCTGTAAAAGTTCAGATGCTTTGGCAAATGCTGGACGATATCGATGGACAAAACTCACTGTACATACGAGATCACTTGCATTTCTATATGCTTCCCAAAGTGTTTTAGCTTCTACAAGCGAATTGCCCATCGGCTTTTCCATAAGAAGATGACAATTTGCATTCAATAGATTAAGCCCACAATCAAGCAATTGATCATGCGGTAAAGCTACAACACCCAAATCCAACCCCGCAGATATTAGCGAGTCAACCGAATTGTAGCTAGTTATTCCAAATTCACTCTCTAACTGTGCGCCTCTGGTTTGGTTAATCTCAGCTACACCAACAATTTCCACTTCTTCAGACATGTTAGCAAATGCCTCTAAGTGATGATGGCCTGCGCCACCTCCCCCAAAAACACCTACTCTAATCTTTTTACTCATAGTATTTCAAAACAATACAAATGTTAACTTGATAGGCGCATGTAGTAACGACTTGCATTATGTGGTGAAAGTCGCACAGCACCATGGTCAGTAACCATGAAATTATCAGATATCAAAAATCCGCGATTATTCTCAAGTACAGTACCTGGATGGTATGAAAGAATCATGTTCGATTTCAACACAAAGTCAGGGTCTGATGCTGAACTAGGACCATCACTACCATCAAGACCGGTACTATGACAATCAGGAGTGTGTTTACCATCCACTTTGAGGCTACTACCTCCTGCCTTCATTACTTCGGCAATAGCTTTATCGTTTGCATCAGAAATATCAGCATACGTATTTCCAGTACATGCCACCGCAGAAGACGCATCAACAGCCGCAAGATATGCATCCAACTGTAGCTGCACTTCATCTGGCAAATCAATAAAAGAGAATACTGTAGTCATTTCCAACCAATATCCCCAGGGACTTTCATAAACAATCTCAAAGTTTATAATGTCATCCTCAGACATTGTTAAGTCTTTAGGTGTCGGCACTGTAAAAGGTGTGAGATCAAGAGATAGTTTTGTCCGCCCCCAAAAAGCACCTTTTGCCTTCACATACTCTTCTGTTGCCGCACATACATCCCAGTACCTAGCACCTACATGCGCCCGATCGGCGAAAACATCCATACATGCGTCTAAAATGTAGCCATTCTGCTGAACTGCTTCTAGTTCAAAAGGTGATTTAATCTGCCTGATAGTATTATACTGATCAGTAGCATCAACAAGCTCATGATTACCAAGAACTTGTTGCAGAGACTCGTAAGCACCAAGCGGAAGTAGTTTTTTCATATTAACCACACCTATTCGTTTTCCGCTATCACCAGCATAACCTGTTACAAGTTCCTGAACGCGCTCCATTAGATCTGGGGGTGACTCAACTCTTTCTTTGCGT
>CAJWIA010000254.1 GCA_913040765.1 uncultured Anaerolineales bacterium
ACGTCAGTGGAGGCTCGTGTTCCATTTCTTGATCACGAGTTTGTGCAACTGGTCATGAGTATATCTCAGTCACAGAAGATGCCAGGACTACGCACTAAACATCTTTTGAAACAGGCCGTTCAAGGCTTGATACCTGACCACATTATTAATAGAAAAAAACAGGGGTTTCGTGTACCTATTAGTCAATGGTTTTCTGATACTCTAGGATTAATTGCGGAACAAAAATTGCGTGCGTTTTGCAAACGAACTGATTATTTTAGTTGGTCAGCTGTATCAAAATTGATATACAGACAGGATGACCTAGTGTGGTATCTGCTAAATTTTGTTTTATGGCATGAATTATGGATTGAGGGTGTTCCTGGTGACGAGTTGATTCAACTCAGATAATTGTGTTCTAGGGATATAGACATCTAATTGGTGGATCAATCGTGCAATTGTAGAATGGTATTTGAACACCTAAAATTACGTATATGCTGAGTACAAATAAGATTAGCACTAGTATTGCGATGCTGATTTTATGATATTTCCTCGGGAACAAGCTTGTCCATCCCAAAGCAAACAGGATGGATATTGGGAGCATTGCTGGCAGACCATAGCGAGTACCTGCAAATATTAGCATTATTGATCTGTGAGGATAGATATCTGTCCTTAGTATTATCATTAGTAATATCAGTATTGTACTAGCTGTAAGAAGGCCAATTGTTTGAAGTCTCCTTTTACTAAGATTTGATCCTGCTATCTGTGATAATTTGTGAGCCCAGATATTTTTGGCTAGTCCAATTGCAGTTGTAAAAGTGACAATAAATAAGGGAATCAATTGCCACCGGCTGAGTCCAGGTTGTGTACCTCCGAATCCTGACCAATACATTGCGAACAACCACCCAGGCAAATCCCGCAACCATGCAGTATGTGTGCGTTCCCAAGAGTAGAATGACCATAATGCTCGATTAGGCGAAAAACCAAATATATGGTTCCAACCTATTCTTGGCCACAATGTTTCCACAGTACCATTGCGGATCATGTTAGTAAAGACTTGATTGGTGCCCCAGTTGCCGGTAGAAGATTTAGGTGATGAGAAACTAGGCGGAATATTGTGGGGATATGTACCTTTTGCGAGAATTAAGCCATCGTAGAGAACAGTTGTGGCATTTTCAGATGCAGGTAGTATTACTGCAAGATAAGTTGCTTCTTCAGGAACTTCTGTAACAATAGAGCGAAACTGCCATACTCCATTTCCAATAGTACTGGCAGTATATCCACCATTACTTGTAGCAAAGTTTGGAAATCCGATTTCACTTCCTGTTGTAAGGTTCACCCAACCACCAACTGTTATTGTTTGACCTCGCAATTCAATCACCTTATCTTCCGCCAAGTATTGCACAATCCCATTAGGATTTTCCTTATTGTTTACTATAAGTGCATTATTGCCGACTGGTCCATTATTGCTTTTTATTTCTGCAGGTATAAAGCGCACTCGTTCTCCTGTCTCATGCCAAAACCAGTGCGCAGGTATTTCGTTTTTTATTGGTAAGAAAAGTGCAGTCAAAGCAACTAAACTAAAGATAGTTGATACTAATATCCATTTGCGTTGCTTCTCTGGTAAGTTTGCCCATAGCCATAGTGCAGTTAAAGGAATTCCTATCCAAGCAGTTGATTTGGTAAACAAACACAATACTAATGCCATCATTGTTATCCAGTATGTTTTGGATTTGGGCGCAGATTGAGTGATTCTTTGTTGTGATAGACTCCAGAATAGCAAGCTTATTGCACACATTGCACCAGCATCCGTATTGAGCCCAGCAATTATGTCTCCTAGATGGTGATTAAGTGCCATGATGCTTGCGGCACCTATTTGTATTGATTGCTTTTTTGGGAATAGGTTATGTGTTGTAGCATATGTTAATGCTGTGGCAATTATCCCCAAAAAAAGAGTAGCAAATCGACCAAGGTTAATTGTGTCTCTGTCTGATAGATTATTAAAAATTGCCATGGGTATACCCGACCAAAGGTAATATGCAGAATTAGTAAGTCTACGATCGTCAAATAGCAGGTGACATGGTGCATGTGTCAATGCTGCTGGATTTATCAGGGCTATCTCTTCGTCATTAAATGCAATCCATTCAGTTACATCTTCTCCAATTAAGCTATCTTCTTTGTGAAGCGACCAGGACAAACCAACCGAATCTCGTAGGCATGCTGCTGCTACCAACTTTGTGTGTGCGAAATGTACTATTTCATCAACGTTGTGACCGAGTGGTACAATCTGCACGCGCAGTGCTCCTAACATTAACTGGGTAAGAAG
>CAJWIA010000255.1 GCA_913040765.1 uncultured Anaerolineales bacterium
ATATGGGAGAGGACGAATTTACCATTGGCCGGCTGCATCCAATGATAGATTCAGATTTGCGTTTGAGGCGTTTTCAACAAGAAGCTGCTGATCCAGAGACAGCAGTGATATTGTTGGACGTAGTACTTGGTTATGGATCACACTCAAATCCTGCGGCCGAATTAGCGCCGATTATATCTGAGGCCAAATCACTGGCACGTCGTTCGGGTCGTCACTTAGAAGTAGTTGCATTGGTGGTTGGAACCGCAAGTGACCCGCAAGATGTAGTTGCTCAAACAAATTTATTGAGGAAAGCAGGTGCACACATAGAAACTAACGCTGATGAGGCAGCAATTTACGTTGGTAACATCATTTCTGGATTGAACCCATCCTCAAAAGCAAGCTTAAGACCAGTTGTATTAGATAGCTCTGGACAATCTTTAGCAGCCATAAATGTAGGATTAGAATCTTTCTACGAAAGTTTAATCAGACAGGGCGCTGAGGCAATCCATGTAGATTGGCAGCCACCTGCTCAGGGAAAAGACAATCTGATGAATTTGTTGGCAAAGATGAAAAGCTAATAGGAGGTAATTTTGGCAAAAATCAATATTGATCAAGCAAACAATGTAGCTGTGGAACGCATGATGTCAGCGCGTCCGATTCTTACAGGCATTGCTACTGCTAGGGATGTTGTTCCAAATATGGAAGACAATTTGCTGCTGCATGCAGGGCCTCCTGTTGAATGGGAACAAATGTCTGGTCCAATGCAAGGTGCTGTGATAGGCGGATTGATATTTGAAGGTTTGGTTGATAATGAGATTGATGCAGTAAGTATGGTAGAAGCAGGTGAAGTCAAATTTGCTCCATGTCACGAGCATAGTAGTGTTGGTCCAATGGCTGGTGTCACGACCGCATCTATGAAAGTCTATGAGGTGAACAATACTACTCATGGCAATGTGGCCTATAGTAATTTAAACGAAGGGTATGGAAAAGTGCTCAGATATGGAGCATTTAGCGAAGATGTGATTACAAAATTACGTTGGATGAATGATGTTTTGGCTCCAGTCTTGTCTGAAGCTCTTGCCAAAAGCGAAAATGGAATAGATGTTCGACAGTTGTTGTCTGAAGCGTTACATATGGGTGATGAAGGTCATAATCGTAATAAAGCGGGATCAATTCTTTATACTGCAAAACTGGCTCCTATGATCACCAAGCTTGCTGTTGATAGTGATATTGCTTCTGAAGCACTACAATTTCTAGCAGACAATGCGCTTAGTGTCTTAAATCCTGTAATGGCTGCGTGCAAGTCTATGGCTGATGCAGCACATGGTGTCGAAGGTAGTACATTAATGACAATTATGGCTCGCAATGGTACCGAACTAGGGATTCGTATAAGTGGCTTAGGAGATAAGTGGTTTACAGGTCCTGTGGGACAGCCGGACGGCCTATATTTTCCAGGTTTCACTGCTGAGGATGCTAGCGGAGATATAGGTGATAGTACTATTACTGAGACGGTTGGTATTGGGGGTTTTGCTATGGCTTCTGCACCCGCAATAGTTGCATTTGTGAGTGGCACGCCACAAGATGCTGTGAATGCTACTATGGAAATGTATGAGATTACTGTATCTGAGCACAGTCATTTTACTATCCCGGCACTAAATTTCCGTGGAACTCCAGTAGGGGTCGATATCCGGAAAGTGGTAGAGCTGGGTATCACTCCTCGTATCAACACTGGTATTGCTCACAGGGATGCCGGAGTTGGTCAGGTAGGAGCTGGATTAGTACGACCTCCAATGAATGTATTTGAAGACGCTTTAATCTCTTATGCTGAGCATTATGGATTGGTCTAAATAGTTACTGTTGGAATTGTTGTTATAACAAAGGAGGGTTAGATGCAAAGTGACAAAATAATCAGCTTAATGACTGATGCAAGATGGTTTGACCTGACGCAAGCAATGAGTATTTTTACACCACCATGGCCGGGAGAGATGCCTCTGCAGATACAGTTCTTTAAGAGGCTCACAGGCTCTTTCATTGGTGGCCAAGGTGCGAATGGTCAATTGATTGAATGGAGCAACAATACTGGTACGCACCTCGTAGGACCGCGTGCTTTCCATTCTGGAGAGCGAGCTATTTCCGACATTCCACTAACAGACTTGTGCGGCGAAGGAGTAGTTGTAGATATCTCGGATGATGTTTCCGACTACAGCTTATATACACCAGAAATGATTACTAGTCGAGTGGAAGTGAAATCGGGCGACATTTTGATAATA
>CAJWIA010000256.1 GCA_913040765.1 uncultured Anaerolineales bacterium
TATTATCAACTGCAGCTACTGACAAGAACGTAGGTACTGCAGCATGATTATTGCTTAGGCATATTGATAACTACCACAATGGGGCAGGTGGGACTCGAACCCACATAGGTTTCCCTGGCAGATTTTAAGTCTGCTGCGTATGCCAATTCCGCCACTGCCCCTTAACCTTCAATTGTACAGACACATCGTATTTAGTCAATAATTGTTTTGTCGGACAATCCAGATCTCATATGATGGATGGCCTGGTCAACATTTAGTAATGGGGTATCAAGCAAATGTTGAGCTTTGTCTACTTCTAATGTGAGGTTTCGCGGTCTTAGCAGACCGCTTTCTGCTTGTAGACCAGGAAGTATATTAGATTTCAAATCGACTTCCAACATATCAAGCAGTTTTACTCCAAAATCCCAACGATTTAAAGGGTTTGGGCCTGCTATATTTAGGAAGCCATGAAAAGAGCTGTCTGCAAGTTCTAGCAAACTGTGGGCGAGTGTATCTACCCAAATTGGGCAGCGTATCTCATCTGTAAAAAGAACCACTTTGTTCCCTAATTTTACGTCATCAACCAACCATTTGGTCTGGTGATCGAGAGGGCATATTCCGTATATCAGTGAAGTGCGTACTATTACCGCTGAAGCACAGTTGGCCAATATAATTTCCTCAGCAATGGCTTTAGCTTTGCCATACGGATGAATTGGATTTGCCTTTGCATTGTCTGAATAAGGAGCATTGTCCCCATCTAATACCATGTCTGTTGATACATGAACTAATCGGGTTGAGTTTTCTACTACAGTTGAGACAATATTTTCAATAGCGGGGACAATAGAGTCTTCTGATCGGTTAGAACATGCGGTATGAATTACCACATCTGGTTTAATGTGTGTTAGGGTCTTATGTACATCACGCTTATTACATAGGTCAAGGTGTATAGGTGTTCCAAGGAGTGATTTGTCGGGCAGGCTAGAATGCCAACTGTAAAATAAATCCCATCCTCTAGCAAACTTTGCTACTCGGTGGCCTAAATGCCCCGCCGCTCCTGTAAGAAATAAACGTTTCAATTGAGTACTCAACTTTGCTCTTTGATGTTGCTAGCGAACCTTCAGTAATAGCATTACTTCATGAGTAATTCTAAAGCAATACGGGCTGCCGATTGCTCAGCTTGTTTTTTGCTTTTCCCTTTGGCAATACTGTAACTTTTCCTTCCTATAATCAGTTCAACTGTTAACTCTTTGTCGTGATCAGGTCCAGTCTCAGCAATCGTCACGTAACGCGGAGTCTCACCCAATGTGCTTTGTGCCCATTCCTGGAGTTGACTTTTGTGATCGAAGTATTTGCTCTTATCCTCTAGAGATTTACGTGCTTCTTGTAGTAACAAAGGTTCGAGGAACTTGCCGACTCTTTGGACATCAGAGTCTAGATATATGGCACCAACTAGAGCCTCGAATGTGTCGGCTAGTATGCTGTTACGTTCTCGGCCCCCAGAATCTTCCTCGCCACGGCCTAATATAATCTGTTGTCCAAGCGCAAATTTGTTGGCTAGATGAGACAATTGCTCGTTACGTACTAGAATAGATCGTAACCACGTAAGCTCCCCTTCACTAAGTTCTGTGAACTCGCGGACCAGTAACGAGGTAGCTACAAAATTAATGACTTCATCTCCTAGAAACTCTAGTCGTTCGTTGTCATCAATTAACTCAGGCTTTTCGTGACGGCTAGAACTATGAGTAAGAGCTTGGAGAAGTAAATCAGGATTATTGAAATTGTAACCTATACTTTTTTGGAGTGCTTCCAAATCAGTCATACGTATTTTTTGAACAAAAGTACTGAGTTGTGACCACCAAACCCAAAAGAATTGCTGATAGCTACATTTATACATGCATCACGAGCATGATTGGGAACATAATCTAAATCACAATCAGGATCCGGAGTTTCGTAGTGAATTGTGGGTGGAGATGTTTGTGTTTGAATTGCTTGAACACAAAAAAAAGCTTCGAGCGATCCGGTTGCCCCCATCATATGACCAGTCATGGATTTGGTAGAGGAAATAGGTACTTCATATGCTTTTCGACCAAAAACTGTCTTGATTGCTAAAGTCTCAGACACGTCATTCAGAGGTGTGGCTGTTCCATGAGCGTTGATATAATCTATATCTGAGGAGTTTACTTCGGCTATTTCCATGG
>CAJWIA010000257.1 GCA_913040765.1 uncultured Anaerolineales bacterium
CATATAACATACTGTAGGTTGATCACCAAAACGCTTCTCATAATGACTCACTGCATTGTTAATTTTTTCGTTCAGTGATCTCTTTTCACCATCGTCAAACCATAACAATCCTATTTCCATAGCAACCTCCTATTTGTATACTAAAGTAACGCCAAAGCCACACCAATCATGCCGGATAGAATGGACACTAACCAAAATCTTTGCACAACTTGTGTCTCACTCCAACCCATTAATTCAAAATGATGATGAAGTGGAGCCATACGAAAAATCCGCCGACCACCACTCCACTTGAAATACAACACTTGTATTGCCACAGATAAAGTCTCAGCCAGCGGCACAATAGCTATAATTGGCAAAAGCAGCCATTGACCTGTCATAAGCGCTACTACTCCCAATAAAGCTCCAAGTGATAGTGATCCTGTATCTCCCATAAACAACTGTGCTGGATGAACGTTGAACCACAAAAATGCGAAAAGGGCACCAACTAGTGTGAAACAGAATCTAACAAGGAAAACTTGCCCTTGTAAAAGAGCTACAAATCCGAAAGCCATAAAGTTTGTGACTAACACCAATCCAGCCATACCATCCAACCCATCAGTAATATTTACAGCATTGGATGTACCAACAATAATAAAGACGCCTATAGGAATATAAAGTAAACCTATGTCCACTTTTCGAGGAAATCCAGGTAATGCCACACTATGTATGTCAAATGCAAAATAAAGCACTAGTACTGCTCCAAGTGCAATTATCACTTGGGTAATGAGCTTATAACGGGCACGAATCCCCTCACCCTTACGACCATTTCTTAGGCCAGACCAATCGTCCCACATACCTAGCGCAGCAAATCCTACCAATACAGACAGTGGCAGTAGAATGGAACGTCCAGTGACAACTTTCGCCAAACTAACCAAATTAAGTACTGCGGTAATCGCTAGTACTGGTGCTATGACTAGCAAACCTCCCATAGTAGGAGTACCAAGCTTGGAAAAATGTGTTTGAGGTCCGTCAATCCTTATCTGCTTACCGATTTTTAGGCGCCTAAGTATCTCCAGTAAAGGACCACCCCAAATCACAGTCATTACAAACGTAATACTAGCTAAAGTGAGCGAGAATATTCCTTCGGGATTCATGCTAATATTTCCAAGTTATTAACCAATCTGTCAAGTCCCAGCCCTCTTGAGCCCTTTATTAGAACTACATCTCCCATGCCTATATTATTTGACAAATAATTTAGTGCATGCTTGCTATCTCGACATTGAACTATTTCACTCTTGGTCATACCAGCTTTGAGAGCACCTTCTGCAATAAGCGAACCCAACTCCCCTACGGTAACCAGCAAATCAACTACATGCCGTGCTCGCGTGCCTACAGAAATATGACCTTGATGTTCAAAAGGACCAAGCTCTAACATGTCACCGAGAACAGCTACACGTTTTTCCGCATCTAAATCGTCCAGCAAATTAAGAGCAGCAATAGTTGATTCTGGTGATGCGTTGTAACTATCATCTAACAGCATACTCCCCTGTGGGCCTGGGACTGCGTACAGACGCAATTGTGTCTGTCCATCTTGCGCCTGAAGACCTTCAAGTATCTCCTGCCAGGTTAGTCCTTCCACTAGTCCTATCGACGCAGCACGTAACGCAGTATGAACTGAATGTCGACCAAGTAGTGGAACACGCACATGTAAAGTATCACCATCGTAATGCACCTTAAATCTAATACCATTTAATCCCATACTATGGACATCTGATGCCCACAAATCTGCACTGGAATTTAATCCATAAGTGAAGATGCGCGATGATGCTTTGTCTCGCATAGCCATCACAATAGGTTCATCAGCATTCAGGATAGATGTTCCGTCAGGTGCTTTCGGAAGAGCTTCTACTAGTTCTGCTTTCCCAGCAGCTATGTTTTCGAGACTACCAGCTCGTTCTACATGAACTGGATATACGTTTGTTATCACTCCCACATGTGGAGAAGCTAGAGTACAAAGAAATTGAATCTCCCCTATAGTGTAAAAACCCATCTCCAATACAGCATATTCATGCCTTTCTTGCAATGCCAACAAACTTAAAGGAAGACCAATTTCATTGTTCAGATTGCCTTCGGATTTAAGAGTTTTGAATCT
>CAJWIA010000258.1 GCA_913040765.1 uncultured Anaerolineales bacterium
ATACCGTCTAAAGGTATACTCGCCACTATTGACAAGAGCGTGAAGCCTGATAAAATGATGCCATCATGAATAACTCGCTGATTATGCGTCGCGCTCGTAGCACCTACATGACCAAGCGTCTGGCGCGCAGCGTTAACTAGTAACGCAAGTAGTATAGATATATATAAACCGCCAGATCAAATCTGGCGGTTTTTTGTTTTTAGGAGAACATTGTGATTAAAGCAGGTATTTACGGAGCAACTGGATATGCTGGAGCAGAACTGATCAAAATTCTATCGAGTCATTCTGAAGTGGAAGTTTTATTTGCTGCTTCAAAGACATATGCTGGTATGGATCTAAACAGCATACATCCAGATGCACCAAACATTTTGTTACAAGACACTGAGAAGGCAGACTTACACCAAGCTGATATAGTATTTCTATGTTTGCCTAGCTCAAAAGGTATGTCAATAGTAGTCGATGCACTACAAGCAGGAGTAAAAGTAATCGACCTCAGTGCAGATTTTCGACTTAATGATGCCATTGAGTTCAAAAATTGGTATGGTACCAGTCACGTAGCTCCAGATCTGCTTTCAGAGGCTGTCTATGGACTGAGTGAAGCTAATAGATCAAAATTGGTGGGCGCCAAACTCATAGCTAATCCCGGATGCTATCCAACCAGTGTTCTGCTACCCATATGGCCACTTATTATCAACAGCATCCTCGATAACAGCCGCCCAATAATAGTTGATTCAAAATCAGGTGTATCAGGTGCAGGCAGATCCCCTAAACAGCACCTACACTTTGTTGAGGTATCCGGAAATTTCCAGCCGTACAAAATAGGTAGAGTTCACCGTCATGTGCCGGAAATGGAACAACAATTATCAAATTGGGGTTCCAGCATACCGGAACTGATTTTTACACCACACTTATTGCCTGTTCCGCGCGGAATACTATCTACAATCTACTTGCCGATCAAACCAGGACATAAAGAACACGATATTCGCGCAATATTTAGTAAAACATTTTCTGATGAGCCTTTTATCAAATTGCTTCCTTCGGGGCAGAATGCCAGTCTGGCTCATGTATTGCACAGTAATATTTGTGTGTTTGGAGTGAACTTAACTCGTGATACTCTAATTATTACTTCTGCTATTGACAATCTTGTCAAAGGAGCTGCTGGTCAAGCTGTCCAGAACATGAACATTATGTATGGATTCACTGAAACTTGCGGTCTAAAATAATGGAATCTGCAAAATGAAAATATTAAAAATCGGTGGAGACCAAATTGCAGATAATGCTTTTCTGAAGCTACTGGCATCAACCATAGCAACTGATGATGCTCCTACTGCTATTGTGCATGGTGGCGGTAATGAAATTGCGGAGCTACAAAAACGTCTAGAGATGAAAGTAGTCCATTTCGAGGGTCTCAGGGTGACGGACCAGGCATCACTTGAAGTAGCGGAAATGATTCTGTCAGGCACAATCAACAAAAAGGTGGTTTCTGGACTTATAGCTGCCGGAATTGACGCAATAGGTATAAGTGGGATAGACCGAGGCTTATTTCGGTGTACAAAGAAATCTCATCCTAGTGTTGATTTAGGTCTGGTTGGAGAGATACACGACGTGAGACCAGAAGTTGTATACGACTTGGTCCACAATAATATTACGCCTGTCATTTCTCCTATATCATTAGGTGCTGACGGCAAACATTATAACGTTAATGCAGACGAAGCAGCTGCTGCTTTAGCTGTTGCAGTTAAAGCTACCAAATTATTCTTCGTGTCAAATGTGCCCGGGATAATACAAGACAACAATGTTATTACTACGCTAGACCCCGCAACGGCTATTGAACTTATTGAACAAAAAGTCATCAAGTCAGGCATGGTTCCCAAGATCCTATCGGCCATTCAGGCAGTCAAAGAAGGTGTGGATCAAGTTAGAATAGTTGACGGTAAAGGACTATCGAAAGACACTGGCACCACCATAATATCTAATGGGTCCGGCAACAAATTGCCGAACACTAACAAAGATACTTCCGATGTAGTAACTGCTGAAGCCAAAT
>CAJWIA010000259.1 GCA_913040765.1 uncultured Anaerolineales bacterium
GTTGTCCATTTCATACCGATCCTCATCCAAATCATATAGTTCATCTCTATCGGCAAAGTTCAAGACGAATTTGTATCTGTCCCACCAAAGTATGCGTTGAGCCACCGGAAACCGATGACCATGGAATTGGGACATGATATGCTCACGTCCGGTTGTACCTTGACCATTTAACACTGGCAACAAGCTTTTTCCATGAGATGACTTGTCATCTGCGCCGGCAAGCTCGCGAAATGTGCTCGGCAAATCCAACAAACTGACAAAATCATGATTAGTACTGCCAGCATTGTAGTTACCTTTAGTTTTCACAATGAGAGGCACTCTGTATACCTCTTCATATGCCATAGCACCTTTATCAAAAGCGCCACCATGTATTCCTATAGTTTCGCCATGATCAGACGCAAATATAATCAAAGTATCATCATATAATCCCTTATCACGCAAATGTTGCAAAATTAACCCAATTTGATGATCAATCATGCTAACAAAACCATAATAACGTGAAATAACCTTAGCCCAGACATCCCATTTCGCACTAGCTGCTCCAGGAAAAATATACTTTCTATAAATACTATGAATATAGGGTTTGTTAGTTAAATCATCAGTAAAACTATCCCATTGAGGAATTTCTTGAGGATTGTACATATCTGCGAAATCAGCGGCAGGCAAATAAGGAGCATGTGGTCCCCAAAAGCTAGTCATCATGAAAAATGGTCGATCAACCATACTAAACTGATCAATCAGTTCGATAGTCTTATTTGTCAGAAAACCACTTGGTGTAGCTTCAATGGCACCATCGACATAACCGCTTGCATCACCATAACCATATTGAGGTTCACCCTCAGCATAGAATTCTAAGACTTTTTCTGGTCTACTCAAGTTGTTTTTCAGCAAATATTGTTCAAACTCACCAGATTCCCAACAGCTGCCATAATTAGGTGGGCCATATCCAATAAAGCCTGCGTCATTGGCACTATTGATGATTCCACTATGCCACTTTCCAGCATACCCAAGTTGATAACCACTTTCCTGCAATGCAGAAGGGTATATTGAGAGACCCTGCCCAATGAGCTCTGGAGTAAACGGCAAGTGAGTACCTGTATTATGTATTGCCCCATGTTTATGTGGGTAAAGACCAGTCAGAAGACTAGCTCTGGCAGGAGTACATAAAGCGCACGGAGTGTAAGCACGAGTGAATCTAATACCATCAGTAGCGAGAGTATCGATATTGGGAGTCCGACAAACTTGTGATCCGTAAGAACCAATAGAGTGTAGTGCTTGTTGATCGGTCAACAATACAATGACATTTGTCATAAGTAATCCTCCATCATATAAGTCGTTTATACATTTGACTGCTCATACCTATACTATACAAAACAGATTACATAGAGACAGCAGATGGACCCCTTGGAATCTGAAAATCAACATATTCGTTCAGCATAGGTTGAATTTTGAAATCACCAGCTTGAATATCCCGTATAGTATCTACAACTTCTTCTATCCATAACAAAGAGGAGCTTAGAGTATTGACGTCAAACACTTGTGCATATCTGGAATCTGCATCACTTCCACTAGCACAAATACGTAACATCGGAATAAATGGATGGCCTTGGGGTAAAATACAGTCATCATAGGCTATAAACAATTGAACACCAGAGGCACCCAATACTGTGATGTTTTCAACGAATTGATCACTGTAAGTCTCCATAATGTGCACCCCTGGAACTTTAGGTATATTAGCAGCATCAATATTAGGAGCAAAGCTAGCATCTTCAAACAATTCGGTTAAGAAGATTTTCGATTGCAAAAGACTGGCAGATGTGGGCAAGACAACAGAAATACCAGCCTCTGACATTGTTTGGCATAGTAAAGCAAAACCCTTAGCTACTTCCGAATTAATATCAGAGTCCCCAACAATTCCTATGCTATACACATTTTCAGACATGTTTGAATTAGTTTTGTCGACCAAATTCTCAACTTCACTACGAGAAAACCAATCTTCTATCTTCAGCAAAACAGA